>NZ_JABWRA010000003.1:0-218440 GCF_014268705.1 Pseudomonas sp. SWRI179
CGAGGCGGCCTGATAGCCGATCTGGCTCTTGATGGGGACCGCGTTTCTCCTGTGGGAGCGAGCCTGCTCGCGATGGGGTCAGCAAGTCCAACATCCATGTAACTAAAACACCGCTATCGCAAGTTTGCTCCCACAGCGTTTACCGTTGATCAATCTGTGGCGTGATGGCTGGGAAGCTCTTGTGGCGAGGGAGCTTGCTCCCGCTTGAGTGCGCAGCGCTCATCGCTTTTTTGGGGCCGCTGCGCGCCCCAGCGGGAGCAAGCTCCCTCGCCACAGGACCGTGCCGTTTCCCAAACCCTTGTGGGTATCCAACATCACCGCAAACTGATCCTCCGCTTTCGCGAGCAGGCTCGCTCCCACAGAAGAAACGCGATCCCCATCAAGAGCCAGGTCGGCTACTAGGCCGCCTCGCGGTGGACGTTGATCTCGGCGCCCCGTTAACCACGATGGCCGAACGCAGGCATTGTGGAGAGGCCCACGGAGCAATGCAGGAGTGAGGGCACACCGAGCCTAGGCGAGGTGCCAAGTGGTGGGGCAAAAACGCTTTGGTTACTTTTGACTGGGCCGGCTTCCGGACTTTTCGAAAGTGACCCGCCGTTGGGGCGGAACCCTAAGTGGCCGTTACCGCAGAAACGGATATACACACCAACCTTAAAATCCCACCCAGCTCAACGGCTAAGCAGGAAAATCCGCCTGAGGTGCAGCCGAATCGCTAGCAGGTGAAGTTTGGAAATCACACCCACCGATGCTCCACCCCAACACTTCCAATGCGTCGCAACCATCCTGCAACAACAGATGCGCGGCGTTGGTGAAATGCTCCAGGTCATAACCTTCGGCGTTTTTCATGCAGAGACAGGAAACGCTGTTGAGTAAGTCTCGGGCGGCTTTGATGCGATGCGCAGCCGTTTCCAAAAGATCGGAAGCGCCAGCTTCTGTGTCGATAAACAGTGTGGCGCCGACGCTGGTATTGGCTTGAAGGGAATGGAACTTGATCATCGGGTTGCTCTCTTGAGTTAGGAGCTACCGCCGTTCGCGGAGGCAGCAAAAAGCGCCGCCGTTGGGGGCGCTCGTGCACTCTTGTTCGACCGGCTAAGATCGGTCACCGATTTGTCGATGACGAGAGAACTATAGGCGAGGCCCTAATGACAAAAAACCGGGTTTCTTGATCTCGGAGCTATCCTACGCGAAACCCGGAACGGGTTTACAGATTCGATATTTGACAGACAGATCTCGGAATTCAGCCACGCAGAAAGGTCTGGGTATGCTGTAGGGCAATGCTTCGAGCCACGGAGGCCGGCGCGGTGATGCTGTGATCACAGCGTGGGCAGCCTACAAGCTCCATCGCTATGTCTCGCCAGCGGCTAGGAGACGGCTGGCATCGCGACCCGGGATGAAATTTTTAAAGTTCGACCTCATTCATGAGAGGTCGTACTCAATGCCTACCCAACACTCTTATCTTCCCCAACATCTCGCTCTGGCAATAGCCTTGGCGCTCGGCTGTGTCGAGGTTTCGATGGCTCAGTCACCTGCCGAGACTCCTACGACTGCCGAGTTTCAAGAGCGTCTCAAAGCGCTCGAAGAAGCTACAGACACTAAGCATCACAGTATTGTCACCCCCCGCAAAAAAGGCATGAAACTGACTAAGACCAATGACTTGGTCAACGTCAGCGCAAATGGCACGTTCGGCGGGACTGTTGAGGGAGGTGGCGGAACCAACGTTCTGCGATTGGGCGATGCTCAACACTCCAAAGTACCTGAGACCCGCAATTTCGAGGCTTTGCATGTCACTAAAGGCGAATGGGAGCACACCGGGAATTTCGCTGGTTGGGGAGTGATCGAGCCGGAGACCACGTTGACCAACACCGGCCATATCGACGGACAGATCGGGGTACTCGGTGCGTTCGATAACAAGGGGGTTGTCGCCAACAACGTGATCATCGAACCAAGCGCCCGCATGACAAATTCCGGCACAGTCAATGGCGGTGTCCATGTGCGCGAGAACGCCAGTTTCAGCGGCAATGGATCCGTGGAATTTCTGAGCGTAGCGGGTCAGTTGAGGGTCGGGCCTGAGACCGGTGCCCCCTCGATCAAAGGAAACTTCGAGCTGTTGAGCGGCGCAGAGCTGATCTATGGCGTCGATGCTGATGGTCGTAGCTCGACGATCAACGTTGAAGGCACCGCGACACTGAACAACACGACCCTGAAAATCGATGCTGTACCGGTCGAAAACATGGGCACGAGCGAGCACACGGTGATCCGAGCGGGGGACATTGAGGGTGAGTTCGGCAAGGTCATTAGCAATCTCACCTTCATGACGGCGACCCCGCACTACAGCGGGACGGAGGTTGGCCTGACCTATGCGCGCAACGACATCCCCCTCAAGGTTGCAGCAAAGAACGAAAACGCAGAAAGATTCACCAACAGCATCGAAGATCCGCAAACGGCCACGCCACTGCCGCCCAAGCCTGTCGACAATGTAGCGGCTGTCCGGTCACCTACCACCCAAGCGAAAGTCGATCCGGCCCAACATCCCCGCCAAGCGTCGGCAGTGGCCAGCATTGAACCGAAACCCACCAGCCAGCCGCACACCACTCCCTTCGCGCAACCCAACGCAGCCGTCAATGCGCTGCTCGGTACCAACCTGCATACCGCCGTCAACGCCATCGACCAGCTAGCTGGCTACGACACCGCCGATCTGGGCAATGCCACCTTGAGCAGCATCGCGCCAATCGGCACCGGAATGCTCTCGGCCATGGGCCAGCGAAATTCAGAAAGCGTGCATACCGACGGCCAAGTCTGGGTCCAAGCCATCGGCAACAGCGGCAGCCTCGCCAAGGAATGGGGCGATTTGGCTCTCAAACATTCGACCAAGGGCCTGATGCTGGGAACCGACTGGGCTGTCAGCCCCGATTGGCGGTTGGGCATCATCGGCAGCAAGACCCAGACACGGATGGACAGTTATCAGTTCGTCGGTGCCCTGGACAGTTGGCTCGCGGGCGCTTACGCCTTGCGCCAGGACGGGCCGCTGGCGCTGCGCCTGGGTGCCGTCCATGGCAGCCATGACGGCAGCACCAAGCGCCATGTCGCGTTCAACGGTTTCAGGGATCGTCTCAAGGGTCGCTACGACGCCACGACACAACAGGTCTTTGGGCAAGTCGGCTACAACCTGGATGTTGGACATTTCGATATCGAACCCTATGTCCAAGTGGGTTACCAGCGCTATCAACGCGATGCCTATACCGAAAAAGGTGGGGACGCCGCGTTGCAGTACAACGGCCAGGCACAGGAACACTACAGCAGCGACCTCGGCCTGCGCCTCGCCCGCCCTTTGGTTTTCGACCGAGGCATGCGGTTGACGCCGCGACTGGATGTCGGCTGGAAGCACCTGTATGGCGACGTAAGGGGCACCTCACATCAGCGTATGGCTAGTGGAAGTGGCATCTATACCGTCAAAGGCGTCGAACTGGACCGTGACAGCTTGCTCTGGCAGGCAGGGCTAGATTTGGCCGTATCGCCACGTCATACCCTGGGACTGAATTACAGCGGCGAAACGGGCCAGGACAACCGCAACGGCGCGTTGACCGGCCAATGGCGGATGATGTTCTGACGGGCGAAAAAAAAGGGGAGCACCTGCTCCCCCGAGGTAAAACAATGCATCGAGGCCGTTTGGATCAGCCTTCGATTTCGATCAGGATCTCGCCCGGGTTGACCCGGTCGCCCTTGGCCACATGAATGGCGGTGACCTTGCCGGCGATGGCCGCCTGGACTTCGGTTTCCATCTTCATGGCTTCGGTGATCAGCACCGCTTGGCCGGCCTTCACCACGTCGCCCTCCTTGACCAGGACATCAACGATGTTGCCCGGCATGGTGGTGCTGACATGGCCTGGCGCAGTGGCTTGCTTGCGCTTGCTGCTGCCGCCGCCGACGAATTCATTGAGCGGTTCGAACACGACCTCTTCGGGCATGCCATCGATGGACAAGTAGAAGTGACGCTTGCCTTCGGCCTTGACGCCCACACCGGTGATGTCGACGCGATAGGTTTCGCCGTGCACGTCGATGACGAACTCGGTCGGCACACCTTCACCGCCCGCGGAGCTCACGCTGCCTGCCTCAGGAATGGGCAGCAGCACTTCCGGGGTCAGGGTGCCGGCTTCGCGTTCCTCGAGGAACTTGCGACCGATGTCCGGGAACATGGCATAGGTCAGCACGTCCTCTTCGGACTTGGCCAGTGCACCGATTTCGCCGCGCAGCTTGGTCATTTCCGGCTTGAGCAAATCGGCCGGGCGCACGTCGATCACTTCTTCGCTGCCGATGGCCTGGCGACGCAGCTTCTCACTCACCGAGCCCGGCGCCTTGCCGTAGCCGCCCTGCAGATAAAGCTTCACTTCGTTGGTGATGGTCTTGTAGCGCTCACCGGCCAACACGTTGAAGAACGCCTGGGTGCCGACGATCTGCGAGGTCGGGGTCACCAGCGGCGGGAAGCCGAGGTCTTCGCGTACCCGCGGGATTTCCGCCAGCACTTCGTTCATCCGGTTCAGCGCGCCCTGCTCTTTCAGCTGGTTGGCGAGGTTGGAAATCATCCCCCCCGGCACCTGGTTGACCTGGACGCGAGTGTCCACCGCGGTGAACTCGCTTTCGAACTGGTGGTACTTCTTGCGCACGGCGTAGAAATACAGGCCGATTTCCTGCAACAGCTCCAGGTCCAGCCCGGTGTCGAATTCACTGCCTTTAAGGGCCGCAACCATCGACTCGGTGCCCGGATGGCTGGTGCCCCAGGCGAAGCTGGAGATCGCGGTGTCAATGTGATCGGCACCGTTTTCGATGGCCTTGAGTTGGCACATCGCGGCCAGGCCGGCGGTGTCGTGGGAGTGGATGAACACCGGCAACGATTGCTCGCTCTTCAGCGCTTTCACCAGCTCGCCAGTGGCATACGGGGTCAGCAGGCCGGCCATGTCCTTGATCGCCACCGAGTCGCACCCCATGGCTTCCATCTGCTTGGCCTGGGCCACGAACGCGTCGATGGTGTGCACCGGGCTGGTGGTGTAGGCGATGGTGCCCTGGGCGTGCTTGCCGGCAGCTTTCACCGCTTCGATGGCGACCCGCAGGTTACGCACGTCGTTCATCGCATCGAAAATACGGAACACATCGATGCCGTTGACGGCGGCCTTGGCGACGAATGCCTTGACCACGTCATCGCTGTAATGGCGATAGCCCAGCAGGTTCTGGCCGCGCAGGAGCATTTGCAGGCGGGTGTTGGGCAGCGCCGCGCGCAGTTGACGCAGGCGCTCCCACGGGTCTTCCTTCAGGAAGCGCACGCAGGCGTCGAAGGTTGCGCCGCCCCAGACTTCCAGCGACCAATAGCCGACCTTGTCGAGCTTGTCGCAGATCGGCAGCATGTCTTCGGTGCGCATGCGCGTGGCGAGCAGCGATTGGTGAGCGTCGCGCAGGATTGTGTCGGTAACGTGGATCTTCTTGGACATTGTCATGATTCCTTACAGGCCTGCGTGGGCGGCAATGGCGGCGGCGATGGCCAAGGCCAGCTCTTCGGGTTTGCGCTTGATCGAGTAGTTGGTCAGTTCAGGGTGGCTTTCAACGAAGCTGGTGTTGAACTGGCCGCTGCGGAATTCCGGATTGCGCAGGATTTCCTGGTAATACGCGGCGGTGGTCTTGACCCCCTGCAGGCGCATGTCATCCAGGGCTCGCAGGCCACGGTCCATCGCTTCTTCCCAAGTCAACGCCCAAACCACCAGTTTCAGGCACATCGAATCGTAGAACGGCGGAATGGTGTAGCCGGTGTAGATCGCCGTGTCGGTGCGCACACCCGGGCCACCCGGGGCGTAGTAGCGGGTGATCTTGCCGAAGCTGGGCAGGAAGTTGTTTTTCGGATCCTCGGCGTTGATGCGGAACTGCAACGCAAAACCCCGGTGCTGGATGTCTTCCTGCTTGACCGACAACGGCAGCCCGGAGGCGATGCGGATCTGTTCGCGAACAATGTCGATACCGGTGATTTCTTCGGTGATGGTGTGTTCCACCTGCACCCGGGTGTTCATCTCCATGAAGTACACCTCGCCTTCGGCGAGCAAAAACTCCACGGTGCCGGCGTTCTCGTAGCCCACGGCCTTGGCCGCGCGCACCGACAGGTCGCCGATGTAGGCGCGCTGCTCGGGGGTCAGTTGCGGGCTCGGGGCGATTTCGATCAGCTTCTGGTTACGGCGCTGGATCGAGCAATCGCGTTCGAACAGGTGCACCACGTTGCCGAAACTGTCGCCCAGGATCTGCGCTTCGATGTGCTTGGGATTGACGATGCATTTTTCCAGGAACACTTCCGCCGAACCGAACGCCTTGGTGGCTTCGGAAATCACCCGCGGGAAGGCCTGTTCGAGTTCTTCACGGCTGTTGCAACGACGGATACCGCGACCGCCGCCACCAGAGGTGGCCTTGAGCATCACCGGGTAACCGATCCGATCACCTTCGGTCAGGGCCTCTTCGATGCCCGCCACGTTGCCTTCGGTACCCGGCGTGACCGGCACACCGGCCTTGATCATGCTGCGACGCGCTTCGGTCTTGTCACCCATGCGGCGAATGACTTCCGCCGAAGGGCCAATGAATTTGATGCCGCGCTCAGCGCAGATGTCTGCCAGCTCGGCATTTTCCGAAAGGAAACCGTAGCCGGGGTGCAAGGCATCACAGCCGGTTTCCACCGCCAGGTTCACCAGTTTGCGTGGGTTGAGGTAGCCGGCCAGCGGATCGGCGCCGATGCTGTGGGCCTCGTCCGCACGCTTGACATGCAACGCATGACGGTCCGCGTCGGAGTAGACCGCGACCGAGCGAATGCCCATCTCGGCGCAAGCGCGCACGATGCGGACGGCAATCTCACCACGGTTGGCGATCAGGATCTTTGTTATCAATTGGAGGTTCCCTTGAGCCGGTGATACCACGGCCTGGGATCCAGGCCGACGCGTGACCAGATGTAACAATTGGTCGCAGCTCCACACTAGTCCTGGCTGTGGATTAACAAAAATGAATAATTATTGGGTCATGCATAAGCAAAGACTTATAGTTGAGCTGTCCGCCCCACACCAGAGTACTTAAAAGATGCGTAAGTCGTTGATGCGTATGACATTGCGTCAATTGCAGATTTTCAACGAGGTGTGCGACCTGAGGTCCTACAGCCGTGCAGCCGACGAAATGTCTCTCACACAACCGGCAGTTAGCCTACAGATTCGATCTCTGGAAGAGCTGATTGGCCAGCCGTTATTCGAATACGTCGGCAAAAAACTCTACATGACCGAAGCCGCCGAAGCCCTGCAACGTGCCAGCCGCGACATCTTCGGGCGCCTGGAAAACCTCGATATGCAGCTCTCGGACATGCAGGGTTCGCTGCAAGGCCAACTGAAGCTGGCGGTGGAGTCCAGCGCCAAGTACTTCGTCCCGCATCTATTCGCCGCATTCAAGCGCCAGCATCCGGAGGTCAACCTCAACCTCACGGTGGTCAATCGCGGCCAGGTCATCCGCCGGCTCTCGGACAACCGCGACGACTTGGTGATCATGTCCATGGTGCCCCAGGACATGGGCCTGGAATTCCTGCCCTTTCTCAACAATCCGATCGTCGCCGTGGCGCCGCCCGACCATCCGCTGTGCCACCTGGGTCCGCTGCGCTTGCAGGACCTGGAGCCCTACACGCTGCTGTTGCGCGAGCCGGGGTCCGGCACGCGACTGGCCTGTGAGGAATATTTCAAGGAGAAACGAGTGCACTTCACCCAGACGCTGGAAGTGGCGTCGGCGGAGGCCCAGCGCGAATGCGTAGTAGCCGGGCTGGGCGTGGCGCTGTTGACACGCCACGCCGTGAGCCGGGAATTGTCGTCCGGCGCACTCATCGAGCTGCCGGTGGAGGAATTGCCGCTGTACCGCAGTTGGTGCCTGGTGCAGGCCAGGGCCAAGCGCCTGTCACCGGTGGCCCATGCCTTCCTGGCCTTCGTTCGCGGCGAGCGCGCTCAGATCATCGGCCTGGTTGAGCGTTTCGACGGGAAGCCGCCGGCGTTGCCTGCCAGTAATTGAACTCTACCGCGTCAGGAAACTCGCTGATCTCGGCCAGAAGCTGGCGCTGTTCATAGCGGTCTTCGATGGCACGACGGAACGCCATGCGGCGCTGGTCTTCCTGCTGACGACGGGTTTTGACGGCGCTGCGTTCTTCGTAGGACTGGGTCATGTCGAGACTCCCAAGACGTATACGGGAGCTTTACGATGACGGTGAGGGATGACGGTTTGGCGGCGTGTGCGTTACAGAACGATGAATTCAGGGGAAATGATCCCCTGTGGCGAGGGAGCTTGCTCCCGCTCGGCTGCGCAGCAGTCGCAAACCAGCCAATGCGGTGTATCTGGGAAAATCGTTGGGGGCTGCTTCGCAGCCCAGCGGGAGCAAGCTCCCTCGCCACAAAAGCCCCTCGACCTCAGGGCTTGGGATTCAGTCGTCCAGCGCCTTCACCGACTTGGGCGACAGCCTCAGGCTGCGAAGGCTGCGCTTCACGCTCTTGAGGTGGTTGACCAAGCTCGGGCCACGAGCCATGGCGACGCCCATCGCCAGTACGTCGATCACCACCAGATGGGCGATGCGCGAGGTTAGCGGCGTGTAGATCTCAGTGTCTTCATGCACGTCGATGGCCAGGTTCACCGTGGAAAGCTCTGCCAGCGGCGTCTGGCTCGGGCACAAGGTGATCAACGAGGCACCGCTTTCGCGCACCAGGTTCGCGGTGATCAGCAGGTCCTTGGAGCGCCCCGATTGGGAAATGCAGATCGCCACATCGGTGGGTTTCAAGGTCACTGCCGACATGGCCTGCATGTGCGGGTCGGAATAGGCCGCTGCCGTCAGCAGCAACCGGAAGAACTTGTGCTGGGCATCGGCGGCCACTGCGCCCGAGGCGCCGAAGCCATAAAACTCGACACGCTGGGCCTGGGACATGGCCGTGACGGCTTTTTGCAACGCCACCGGGTCGAGCTTCTCGCGAACTTCCATGAGGGTATGCAGGGTCGTGTCGAAGATTTTCAGGCTGTAGTCCGCCACTGAATCATCTTCATGGATCGCAAACTGACCGAAGCTCGCGCCGGCGGCCAGGCTTTGCGCCAGCTTGAGTTTCAGGTCCTGGAAGCCCGAGCAACCGATGGCCCGGCAAAAACGCACGATGGTCGGTTCGCTGATGCCGACGCTGTGGGCAAGGTCGGCCATGGAGCTATGCATCACGGCCGCGGGATCAAGCAGTACGTGATCGGCGACTTTCAGCTCCGACTTGCGCAGCAAGTGGCGTGACTGGGCGATGTGTTGCAACAGGTTCAAGGGGCTGGACTCTTGTTATGGGCAGATGCCGGGATGTAGCAAGCTTGTAGTTATACTACAAGAATTGGCGCTTTGCCCGTCCAAAACGTAACTGGATTACCTCGCTGCCCCTTTGTTTTGGCCGAGGATTGCCCGATGTAGCAGTCTGGGCCGTAGCGCAAAGCCTCTGCGCTGTCGATCGCCTGACTTCCCGACCCGGCCAGAGCTTCCAACGTGGGCAATAGCGTCTATTTCCAATGAGCCAAACACTCAACAACTTGCAGTTCCCAACAATATATAATCCCTGCAACCCTAGGCGGTAGCTCTCAAGCCAAAACCAAGTAGGCCATTGAAAGTTCATTTCTCCTTACAATACCAACTGCCACTTAGCTAACACCATCAAGTCAAAGCCGTTATATTGGCTCCCGCAGGAAGCAATCAACTTTAACTAAAGGAATTACCACTATGAAAATCACAACTAAAGATTGGACAGCACAAATCGATCGTATGCCAGGCGCTGCATCTTTCCGCACCTTTGGCACCGTAACCGTAGCAAATTCCGGCGTTATCCCGACGCTGGTCCGGAGTGCCAAACAGGACAAATCTTTTGATCTACGATTGGAGTTGACACTTCAAAACTCCGCCGGGGTTTCGCTACAAGTGCTCACAGACAAGGTTGTCGAATACAAAGAGCTGGGCGAATCCAACGTCACCAGTGTCAGTATTTTTTTCGAAGGAAAGTTGCTGCACCACATTGATGAAATTCTAATCACCCAATAAGCACTCGGCCACAAACAACTTCCCGCCCGACGCATTCGTCGTCAGACGGGAAGTTTCAATCGGCGATCAGTTCACTTAGCCAAGTGTTCCATCCGCAACAACTTGGCCAACCCCTCGGCTTCCACCGGCCGGCTGATCAGATACCCTTGAACCTCATCGCAACCTTCGTTCCTGAGGAACTCAAGCTGCTCCTGGCGCTCAACGCCTTCAGCCACTACCTTGAGCGACAAGCCATGGGCCATTGCAATGATTGCCCGGGTAATGGCGGTGTCCACGCTGCCCTCGCCCAGTCCCCGAATGAACGCTTGGTCGATCTTCACGTAGTCCACCGGGATACGCTTGAGGTAGCTCAAGGATGAGTAGCCGGTGCCAAAATCATCGATCGCCAGCTTGACCCCAAGGTCGCGCAATTGCTGGAACGTGGCGATGATGTGTTCAACGCTGTCGAGCAACTGGCTCTCGGTCAACTCCAGCTCCAGGTACTGGGGCGCCAGGCCGGTTTCCTCCAGCACTTGTCGCACCAGGCTGACCAGCTTGCCCTGGCGCAACTGATGCACCGACAGGTTGACCGACACCCTGATCGGCTCAAGCCCTTGGCGCTGCCATTCGCACGCCTGCCAACAGGCTTGGCGCAACACGAACTCGCCAATCGGTCCGATCAGCCCGGTCTCTTCAGCCAAGCCGATGAAATCCCCCGGCGGGACTCGGCCCATGGCCGGATGATCCCAACGCACCAGCGCCTCGGCGGCGTTCAGGCGACCGGTGGCCAGGCACAATTTGGGCTGATAAAAGACCTTCAGTTGTTGCTCTTCCAAGGCCTTGCGCAGTTGATTTTCCAGTTGCAGGCGCTCCAGCGTGCTGGCCTGGAGACTCTCGGTGTAGAACTGGAAGTTGTTGCCCCCCAGATGCTTGGCGTGCTGCATGGCCATGTTCGCCTGGCTGACCAGCGTGGCAATTTCTCGCGTGTTGTCTGGCAACAAACTGATACCGATGGAGGCACTGAGCACCAATTCATGACCTTCGATGGTCAGCGGCACGCGCAGCTTGGCGGCCAGCCGGGTCGCCACCCGCGCCAGGCTGGAAAGGCTGCCGTAGGCATCGAACAACACCGCAAACTCATCGCCGGATAACCGGGCAATGGTGTCGGCCTCGGGCAGTGCATTGATCAAGCGCCGCGCCATTTTCTGCAACAACTGGTCGGCGATGTCATGGCCGAGGCTATCGTTGAGCAGTTTGAAACGGTCCAGGTTGATATGCAGCAACGCCAGGCTACGCCGTCCACCCTGGCGCACCCGCTGATGAGCTTCGTTCAGGCGCTCGCGGAACAGGGAGCGATTCGCCAGCCCGGTCAGCTCGTCGTAATGGGTCAGGTAGCGCATGCGCTCTTCGGATTCGCGGCGCGCCGAAAGATCGGCGAAAAAGCCCACGATATGGCTGATATTTCCCCGAACATTGCGCACGACGTTCAGTTGCAGCCATTGCGGGTACAACTCGCCGTTGGCCCGCGCCTCCACCAGCTCACCCTGCCAGGTGCCATGCTGTTTGAGCGCTTGGCGAATGATGGGGTAGTGCCGGCGCGCGTCGCGACTGCACGGCAGGTTGACGACGTTGCGCCCAAGCATGTCATCGATATTGAAACCGGTGACTCGCGTGAACGCTTGATTGGCCGCGAGCAGCACATAGTTGGGGTCGAAAATCACAATCCCTTCGCTGGCGGCCTCGAACACCGTGGCCGCCAGCTGCCGTTGCTGCTCGAGTTCCTTGCTCGCGCTGATGTCGCGCCGAGTCCCGACCATGCGCAGCACCCGTCCGCTGGCGCTGCGCTCCACGGCCCGGCCACGGTCTTCGATCCAGACCCAATGGCCATCGCCGTGCCGCACCCGGTATTCGATCTGGTAATCCTCGCTGCGACCCTTGAGGTGTTCAACCAGGGCCCGCTTGAGCGCCGGCAGGTCTTGGGGGTGCAGGCGCGGAGTGAGATGGCTGAGCATCGCCGTGACGTATTCGGGCTCCAGGCCGAACAACTCCTTGAGCTGGGTGTGATGGACTTCGTCAGTCTGCAGGTTCCAATCCCACAACCCCAGCTCACTGGCCTTGAGGGCCAGGGCCAGGCGCGCCTCGCTTTTGCTCAGGGCCTGGCTGGCGGCCTCCAACTCAAGGCTGCGCTGCGCGACGCGCGCCTCCAGGCCCACCTGGGCCGTCCGCAATTTTTCCTCGGCCGAGCGCCGTTGCTCAACCTCCCGGCCCAGCGCCTCGTTGAGCATCGCACCGCGGGTTTGGGTTTGCTGCAGATGCTCGATCAACGCCTGGTTCTGGAAACGGCGCAACATGCCATTCTGAATCAGGCGATTGACTTGCCAAGCCACCACGCTCAAGGAAACCAACACAATCAGCCCGAGCCAGCCCCACCCCCGCTGCTGCTCATCGCCACCCCAGAAGAGATAGCCGATGGCCGGCAACAGGCAGGGCAAGGCAAAGGACAGGAACGCCGGAAGACTCACGGCATAGGCCACGCTGGCCGACAACGCGGCCGCGCCAATCAGGCCGAACACCCAGGCCTGCTGCTGGAAGCTGTCGGCCGGGACCAACGCGATGCCAGCACCAGCCAGCGTGAGGCCGGTCATCGCCGAGCCCAGCAAAAACATACGCAACCAGATCGGGTGGGCCTGGCGGCTTGGCATTGCCGAATCGAAAGCCGCCACCTGGATCACCCGCAACGCCACCAGTGACAACAACCAGACGAGCCAGACGCTGACCAGGAAATAGCGCCGCGGCTCCCATAACAGTGCGGCGCAGACCAGACCGTTGAGCAGCATGAACAATGTTGGAAGCAGTGAGCCCTGATACAGCAGACGTGTGCGCTCGACCGCCATCTCCGTGGCGTACTGCTTGCAGATGACCCGCGGTTCCACACAGGGGCCCGCCGGATCGGAATTGAGGGTCATTGGCACTGTTCTTGTTCTTATAGAGAGGAGCGTGGAGAACCCGAAACAAGCGCCGAGCATACACAAGCCATGGGCCATCCCACACTGCCCCAGCTCATAAAAACATTGAAAAAAGTCGCTATTTCATTGGATGGCGCCCCTCCCGAGCGAGTCCTGCCAACGCCTGTAGCCCGTGACTCGCCGGTCATCACCAAACGGTCTTTTATCGGCCGATGCAAAGCTCGGTTTGCCCGGGGTGACGCCGCACCCTAGAATGCTCCGATGCGCGATGATCTCTCCCTTCTGCTGAACTCCCTCAACGATGCCCAACGCCAGGCCGTAGCTGCCTCCGTGGGTCGTCAGTTGGTCCTGGCCGGTGCCGGCTCCGGTAAAACCCGAGTGCTGGTGCACCGTATCGCCTGGTTGATCCAGGTCGAGAACGCCTCGCCCCATTCGATCCTGTCGGTGACATTCACCAACAAGGCCGCGGCGGAGATGCGCCATCGCATCGAACAACTGATGGGCATCAACCCCGCCGGCATGTGGGTCGGCACCTTCCACGGCCTGGCGCACCGCTTGTTGCGGGCGCATTGGCAGGAGGCCGGGCTGAGCCAGACCTTCCAGATCCTGGACAGCGACGACCAGCAACGCCTGGTCAAGCGGGTGATCCGCGAGCTGGGCCTGGACGAACAACGCTGGCCGGCCCGCCAGGCCCAATGGTTCATCAACGGCCAGAAAGACGAAGGCCTGCGCCCGCAGCATATCCAGGCCAGCGGCGACCTGTTCCTGGCAACCATGCGCAGCATCTACGAAGCCTACGAGGCGGCGTGCCAGCGTGCCGGGGTGATCGACTTTTCCGAGCTGCTGCTGCGGGCCCTGGACCTGTGGCGCGACCACCCGGGCCTGCTGGCTCACTACCAAAAGCGCTTCCGGCATGTACTGGTGGACGAGTTCCAAGACACCAACGCCGTGCAATACGCCTGGTTGCGGCTGCTCGCCAAGGGCGGCGACAGCCTGATGGTGGTGGGTGACGACGATCAGTCGATCTACGGCTGGCGCGGCGCCAAGATCGAAAACATTCACCAGTACTCGGCGGACTTTCCCGACGCCGAAGTCATCCGCCTGGAACAGAACTACCGCTCCACCGCCGGCATCCTCAAAGCCGCCAACGCCCTGATCGCCAACAACACCGGGCGCCTGGGCAAGGAACTGTGGACTGATGGCGGCGAAGGCGAAGCGATCAACCTCTATGCCGCCTTCAACGAACACGATGAGGCCCGCTACGTGGTGGAAACCATCGAGAGCGCGCTGAAAACCGGCCTGGCCCGTAGCGACATTGCCATCCTGTACCGTTCCAACGCCCAGTCGCGAGTGCTGGAAGAGGCCTTGCTGCGCGAACGGATCCCTTACCGCATCTATGGTGGCCAGCGCTTCTTCGAACGTGCGGAAATCAAGAACGCCATGGCCTATCTGCGCCTGATCGAAGGTCGGGGCAACGACGCGGCCCTGGAGCGGGTCATCAACGTGCCGACGCGGGGCATTGGCGAGAAAACCGTCGAGGCGATTCGCGATCACGCGCGCCACAGCCATGTGTCCATGTGGGAAGCCATGCGCCAGCTGGTCACCAACAAAGGCGTGACCGGTCGCGCCGCCGGTGCCCTGAAGGCCTTCATGGACCTGATCGAAGACCTGGCCGCCAAGTGTGGGGAAATGCCCCTGCACTTGATGACCCAGACCGTCATCGAGCAGTCCGGCCTGATCGCCTACCACGAAGCGGAAAAAGGCGAGAAAGGCCAGGCCCGGGTGGAAAACCTCGAGGAACTGGTCAGCGCCGCGCGCAACTTCGAGAACACCGAAGAAGACGCAGACCTGTCGCCCCTGTCGGCCTTCCTCGGTCACGCCTCGCTGGAGGCCGGCGACACCCAGGCCGACGAACATGAAGACAGCGTCCAGCTGATGACCCTGCACAGCGCCAAGGGCCTGGAATTCCCCTACGTGTTTCTCGTGGGCATGGAAGAAGGCCTGTTCCCTCACAAGATGAGCCTGGAAGAGCCGGGACGCCTGGAAGAGGAACGACGCCTGGCCTATGTCGGTATCACCCGCGCCATGCAGAACCTGGTCATGACCTACGCCGAAACCCGACGCTTGTATGGCAGCGAGACCTACAACAAAGTGTCGCGCTTCGTACGTGAAGTGCCGAAGGGCTTGATCCAGGAAGTGCGGCTGTCCAACAGTGTCAGCCGACCGTTCGGCGGCGGCCAGCAACAAAGCACCAGCAGCTTGTTTGGCGGCAGCGATATCCCGGAAACCGGCTTCAGCCTCGGCCAGACCGTGCGGCATTCGGTATTCGGCGACGGCGTTATCCTCAACTTCGAAGGCGCCGGCGCCCAAGCCCGGGTGCAGGTGAATTTCAGCGAAGGCAGCAAGTGGCTGATGCTGGGGTATGCCAAGCTCGAAGCGATCTAAAGACCCACAGGAAGCACCCTCTGTGCCTCCTGTGGGAGCAAGGCTTGCCCGCGATAGCGATCGGTCTGACACATCTATGTCGAATGGGCCACCGCTTCGCGGGCAAGCCTTGCTCCCACAGGTATAAATCCCCCACCCACATTGTAGTTTCCGATAGAACTTGTTCCCCTTTCCTACAGCCCAAAGCGAACAAGCCTTCTTGCACAGCCGAAGCTGAACCTAAGCTGTCACGCAAAAGCCCGAAACACTCTCCCGCTAGCCAGCAACAGTTCAGCTGTGCAACATGGCGCGCGTGCTATCCACAAATGGGAATGCCTTTATATGAAACGTTTTCTTAGCATCGCCATGGCGTTGTGCATCGGCCTGACGATGGCCATCGACGCCAATGCCGCCAAGCGCTTTGGCGGTGGTAAAAGTTCGGGAGCAGCCCCGACTCACCAGACCAGCCAGATGGCGCCGTCTTCTGCCGCCGGCTCTACCGCTGCCACCGCAGGCGCGGCCGGTGCCGCGGGCGCTGCCACCAAGGCCAGCGGCGCGTCGCGCTGGCTCGGCCCCCTGGCCGGCATCGCTGCCGGTGGCCTGCTCGCCTCCATGTTCATGGGTGACGGCTTCCAGGGCATGCAGATCTTCGACATCCTGATCATGGCGGTCATCGCCTTCCTGGTCTTCCGCTTCATTGCCGCTCGTCGTCGCAAGCAGCAGGAGCAACTCGCTCCAGCTGGCCACGCGCCGATGCAGCGTGAAGTGTTCAACCAGCAGCCTGCCAGCGGTTCGATCTTCGGTGGTTCGGCAGCGCCTGTGGCCGCTCGTCCGGTGATCAATGCGCCGGCCTGGTTCAATGAACAACGCTTCATCGAAGCCGCGCGCAACCACTTCATGGCCCTGCAGCAACATTGGGACGCGAACGAGATGGACAAGATCTCCGAGTTCGTCACCCCACAATTGCTGGAATTCCTCAAGCGCGAACGGGCCGAACTGGGTGACGGCTTCCAGTCCACCTACATCGACAACCTGCAGGTGCAACTGGATGGTGTCGACGATCGCGCCGACAAGACCATCGCCACCCTGACCTTCAGCGGTCTGTCGAAGGATTCTCGCTTCGACAAGGGCGAAGCGTTCAGCGAAAGCTGGAACATGGAACGTGCCCAGGGCGATGACCAGCCTTGGCTGGTGGCCGGTATCCGCCAGAACGGTTGAACCTTTACCGTTTTTGCATGTTGAAATAAAAGAACCCCGGCTCAGGCCGGGGTTTTCTATTTCGCGGTTGCATCTATAGCGAGCTACTGTATAAACCGCTCCATATAAAACCGCGCCATCGAGAAAGAGGATCCCCGGACGTGGAAGAAATCATCGAACAATTGCGTGAAGCCAACGAGCCCGTACCGGTCCCGCTGGAATTGCCCGACGAAGACATGCTGGTAGAGATCGAAGAGCAGCTGTTCATCGATATCCCGTTCGTCTTCAGGGAGTTTTTGCTAACCGTCAGCGACGTCGTCTACGGCAGCCTGGAACCGGTAACCGTCACCGATCCACAGTCCCACACCTACCTGCCGGATGTGGCCGCCAATGCCTGGGATGCCGGTGTCGACCGCAGCCTGATCCCGATCTGCCAGGACGGCGATGATTATTACTGCGTCGAAGAAGACGGCACGGTGGTGTTGTGGCAAGCCGAAGAAGAACTGGTCGCCGAGGAAACCTGGGAATCGGTCTGGCACTGGGCCCGGGACGTCTGGCTGGAAAGCTGAGCCCCGCTGCCGGTCAATGCCCGGACGACTCCTTGTGGTTGTCCAGGGTTTCAAGCAAGGCCACCTGCATCCGCGTATGCAAGCGGATGAACCAACGCCAAAGCAGTGCCGCCACGGCAGTCGCCACCACGGCGATCAGTACGAGCAACTTGTTGGTCGGCAGGATGCTGGCCGACAAGGCTGCCAATAGCAGGAAAATCACCAGCAGCGAGAGAATCGGGATCACTTCGGCGATCACCCGGCGCACGCGCTGGGTGTGGCGGCCAGCCATCTCCGGCTTCACGCCCATTTCCGCCAGCAACATCGACAACGCCTTGAGCTTGCGGTAAGCAGCGATCAAGAACGGCAGCGACAGCAGTAACGCCCCACCCCAGATCAATGCTTTTTGCCAGCTCGGATCGCTGATCCAGGCTTGCAGGTAAGCCGACATCCGCTCGGCGAAATATCCCCCCGAGACAAAAATGGCGATGACCAACGCCAGGTTGACGCCTACCTGCAGGAGAATCCGCCGGATCATCGACGCCAGCATCGCACCTTCGCCGTGGGGCTGGATGCTACGCAGCCATTCGCCATACATCCCCAGCACTCGCGTCAGCCGTTGCGGCATGGCCGTTGCCAACTTGACGGACAGCGGGTCGGCGGCCCGAATCAAGTAAGGCGTCAGCAGTGTGGTCAGCACCGAGACGGCGACCGCTACCGGGTAGAGGAAATCGCTGGTGACCTGCAAGGTCATCCCCAGCGACGCGATGATGAAGGAGAATTCGCCGATCTGCGAAAGACCCATCCCAACGCGCAACGAGGTGCGTCCATCGTTGCCGGCGATAAAGGCACCGAGGCCGCAGGACAACATCTTGCCAAGCACCACGGCGCCCGTGATCACCGCAATCGGCCAGGCGTATTGCAGCAATATCGCCGGATCGAGCATCAGCCCGATGGCGACAAAGAAGATCGCGCTGAACAGATCACGCACCGGCTCCACCAACCGCTCGATCTTCAGCAGTTGCCGGGACTCGGCCATGATTGCACCGATCAGGAATGCCCCGAGCACCATGCTGTATTCCAGCTTCACCACCAGCAGGCAGAAGCCGAAACACAGGCCGAGCACGGTAATCAGCAGCATCTCATTGCTATCGAACTTCGCCACGTAGGCCAGCAACCTCGGCACCAGCAGAATGCCGATGACCAACGCGACGATCATGAACAGCGACAACTTGCCAACGGTGGAGAACACCTCGCCGGAGCTCACGGTGCCGCTGACGGCAATGCTCGACAGCAAGGCGATGATGCCGATACCGAGAATGTCCTCGACGATCAACACCCCGAAGATCAACTGCGCGAAGCGCTCGTTCTTCATCTTCAGGTCGTTGAGGGCCTTGACGATGATGGTGGTGGAGGAAATGGCCAGGATCGCGCCCAAAAACAGCGAGTCCATGGTGCTCCACTCGAACCAGCGACCGATTTCATAGCCGATCCAGATCATCAACACGATTTCGAGGAACGCCGCGATGAAGGCTGTGGCGCCGACCTTGAACAGTTTGCGCAGGCTGAATTCCAGCCCCAGGCAAAACATCAGGAAGATCACCCCGAGCTCGGCCAGGGTCTTGATCGTGTCTTCGTCGTGGATAAAACCAAACGGCGGCGTGTGCGGGCCAATGATGAAGCCGGCCACGATATAGCCCAGTACCACCGGTTGTTTGAAACGATGAAAGAGTACGGTTACCAACCCCGCAGCCATCATGATGATCGCCAGATCCTGGATGAAACTGATGGCATGCATGTCGGGGCTCCCTGTTCAAATGACGCACTGCCGAGCTGGAGAAATCCGTTTCCGCTGTAGGAATTGCCCTCGCAAGGGGCTTTTGAAGGGTAACACCGCGACTTCCGACAAAAAGACGGTGCAATATACGGAAACAGATCCATCGGCGCGTGACGGCAAGCACAGGCGCAGCGTCCCGATATCGGTGGTTTTAAAACGGGGTGACCTGTTTGCAGGCCACTCACCAGCATCCGCAGAGGTGCACTCCCGAATGACTGCCTTGAACCGTGAGTACGTTATGGAACCCGGAAACGCCCAGCTGTCGATGACGGTGTTGATGACCCCCGATATGGCCAACTTCTCTGGCAATGTCCATGGCGGCACCTTGCTCAAATACCTCGATGAAGTCGCCTACGCCTGCGCCAGCCGCTATGCCGGGCGCTACGTGGTGACCCTGTCGGTTGACCAGGTGATCTTCCGTGAGCCGATTCATGTCGGCGAGCTGGTGACCTTCCTGGCCTCGGTGAACTACACCGGCAACACGTCGATGGAAGTGGGCATCAAAGTCGTGACCGAAAATATTCGCGAACGCTCGGTGCGCCATACCAACAGTTGCTTCTTCACCATGGTTGCGGTGGATGACCAGCGCAAACCCGCCGCCGTGCCGCCCTTGCAGCCGCAAAACAGCGAAGAAAAGCGCCGCTACGAACAAGCCCAGCAACGGCGGCAGATTCGCCAGGAACTGGAGAAGCGCTACCAGGAGATCAAGGCGGACGGGCCTTAACTGGAGCGACTGTCCATTCGACCGAGTCGCCCCTTTCGCGAGCAAGCCCGCTCCCACAGTTAACCGAGTGCCTTTGTGGGAGCGGGCTTGCTCGCGAAAGGTGCATCACATTCACTATCAATGTCGCTGTTACACCGCTATCGCGAGCAGGCTCGCATGGCCTGCATTGATCAGAGGCTGATCGGCACCGCCTCGAACCGTACCCGTGGATGGGCGATCCGGTCCTGGGCACGGACCAGTTCCAATTCATAGCTGGTGCAGGCCTGGGTTTCCAGCAGCACTTCGTGCACCGCAGCGGCGGTGAATTCAAACGCCGCCACCAGGCCGTCCCCCAATAGTATCCGTGCCAGGAACAACCCCGAGGTCAGGTCACCCACACCCACCGGCTGGCGCGGGAAAGCCAACAGTGGACGGCGCAGGTGCCAACTGCCCTCGGCGGTCACCAACAGCATTTCGAAGCTGTCATCGGGTTTGCCGGGGTAGGCCAAGTGCTTGACCAGCACCGCTTTCGGGCCACGGGCCAGCAGCGCGCGAGCCATCGCCAGGCAGTCCAGCAACGACTGCGCCTTGCGCCCGGAAAAACTGTCCAGTTCCAGTTGGTTCGGGCACATGAGGTCCGCCACGGCAGCGGCTTCTTCCAAGAGAAATTTGCTCACCTCGGGCGCTACGATACAGCCTTTCTCTGGATGCCCCATGACCGGGTCACACAGGTACAGCGCCTTTGGATTGGCCGCCTTGATCCGCGCCACGCCCGTCAGAATCGCCCGCCCCTGGGCCGCGCTGCCCAGGTAACCGGATAACACCGCATCGCAATGCCCCAGCTCACCGATGGCGGCGATGCCTTCTACCAATGCAGGTATTTGCTCGGGCGCCAGCACCTCGCCGGTCCATTGGCCGTACTGGGTGTGATTGGAAAATTGCACGGTATTGAGCGGCCAGACGTTCACACCGACCCGCTGCATCGGAAACACTGCGGCGCTATTGCCGGCGTGCCCGAACACCACGTGGGACTGAATGGCAAGCAGATGAGGCGTACGTTTCATGCGGGAAGTTTCCGTAAAACGATTGAAATTCAAGCCGCGCAGTATGCGACTAAACGCAGCCTGTACGACAGACCGGCGAGACAGTTAAGCTGACAGCAACTTGTCGGAGCACTTCGTTCATGCTGACCCTTGGAAATATTTTCGTGCTGATGCTGCTGGCTAGCGGCGGCGCCTGGCTGTGGCACAACCATGGCTTGCGCGAACGGGCGTTGGCGAGGGTCGTGCAGCATTGCGCCAACCTCAAGATCGAGCTGCTGGACGGCAACGTGGCGCTGAAAAAAATCGGCTTCGTAAAGGACGCCAATGGTCGACGACGCCTGGCTCGCGTCTACACCTTCGAGTTCACCGTCACCGGCGAAAGCCGCCATTCGGGCACCATCACCCAGTTCGGTGCCCACAGCGCACACATAGAACTGGCGCCCTACCCGATGCCGTTCGAAGAAACACCACCAACCCCTATTGAACCGGTCCAGACCAGGCCCAGGGCCGAAGTCATCGAGTTGAGCCAGTGGCGCCAGGAACACAACAAGTGGAAGCCTTGAAACAGGGTTGATTCAGGCACACCGGCAGTTCGCCAGACCGGCTTGCAGGTGATCGACGTCTTGCGGCTGATCGAAAATCAGCTCGATCCGGGAATCCTGGCGCCATTCGCTGGCCTGCCAGCCCAGCGCCGTCCCTTTCAACGCATTGGCTGAAACCCAACCGTCGACGCTGTGGATAACCAGCTTCGCCCGTTTCCAGTCTTGGCCTTGTAGCCATCGCGTCAATGCCGCTGCGTCGAATTGCTGGCTGGGGTGCCAGCGCCAACCAATACTCCAGCCACCTTCCTGCTGCTGATACAAACAGATCGGCATCGTCGGGTCGGGCCAGATGGCCGGTATCTGGCCCAAGCGCTTCGGTAGATTCAAGTTATCCACAGCCCCACTGCCCCGAGCCGCAAGGCCTGGCAATCGATCGATCGGCAGCGCAGCCTGTTGCGTCCAGTACAACGCCCGCCCTGGCAGTTGCGCCGTCAACCGTTCGCGATCGGCTTGGGTGAGGGTGTCGGAGTTGTTCAGCACCAGCAGTCCGGCATCCGCCAAGGCTTGTTGCTGTGCATCGGGCAAGGGTTTGCCGTCCGCCATCGCCCGGGCATCCAACACCAGCACACAGGGTTGCACCGCCAGCACGCCGAGCCATGGCGCTTCGCTCAACTGCCGCATCAACTGCGCCGGATGTCCCAAGCCCGAGGGTTCGATGAACAGCCGATCCGGCCGGGCCTTGCGCAGCAAACGCCCAAGACCGATCTGAAACGGCGCGCCATTGACGCAGCACAAGCAGCCGCCGGCCACTTCGCCCAGTGCGATACCATCGCCAGCCTGGGTCAGCAGCGCGGCATCCAGGCCGATCTGGCCAAACTCATTGATCAGCACCGCCCAGCGCTCATTGGCCGGGCGTTGGGCCAGCAGATGTCTGATCAGGCTGGTCTTGCCGGCGCCCAAGGGACCGGCGATGACATGGGTGGGAATGTGCTGCAACATAATCGACGACTTTCGATGGAGGTGAACATGCGGATGATCGGCTGGTTGTTACTGGCATTGACGTCGAACCAGGCATTGGCCCAGGCCTGTGTGGTCCACAGCCAGGCGGAACGACTGGATGTGAAAGTCTGCCAGCAGAACCGCAACATCCCGCAGAAGCTGTTTGCCGACGGTTTCTGCCAGCCAAACCTTGCCGGCCAGAAAGTCGAGGTGCAATACGTCGATCAATGCCCTGGCGGCGCGTTCGGCGTGTGCAGCAACGCCCAGGTCGCCAATATGCCTTACCGCCAGGATATTCACTATTACGGCGTGGCGACCGATGCCGCTTACCTGCAGCCATTTTGTGAGGGGAAAAGCCAGGGAACTTGGCTCAAGCCTTAAGCCAGCCAGTCCAGCGTGAGAATCAGGCGACGCTCTCCCGGCGCGGGCTCCGGCGAGCGATGGATCAGGCCAAACCCCTCATTACCGTGCCATTTCTCGCCTTTAAGCAAGCCGACATCACCGCAACCAAACTGCTGGATCACGCGCGGATCAACCGGCCCGGCTTCAGGCTGTGCCAGGCGCCGGCGGTCCATGACCTCTTCCTTAAGCCACTGGCTACCGACACCCGCATAGGTAGTCAGCAACCGCACCGGCACGTGGTCGACATGGAAGCGCGGGCACATGGCCTTATCCAGGGTGCGTAGACGCAAACCGACACGTTGGGCGCCCAGCAGGCAGGCAAACGCGCTGACGAGCCAGGAAACATCGGCGATAAAGCCTTCATAGCCCTGCAGGTCGCTGAAACCCGCAGCCAGGCCGTGCAGCGCCGGCTGGGTGTCTTCCTCTGGCAAGTCGAGCACACGGGATTCGGCCAGTGGCTGGTCCATCGCCAGCACCATGGCGGCAAAATCGCCGATGTGTGCAGGAAGCTGCCGCTGCCAGACTGCCAGGTTGGTGCCGTCCTCCAAGATCTCCGTGAAGATGCCTGGCGTGTCGCCTTGGACCTGCCGGACCTGCATCATTTTTTTCAAAGCCGGCGCCAGCATCACGCTGCGACCTCTTCATGCCATGGGCCGAACGGATCGGGCAACAGCCGCCAGCTTTCAACGCCGAGGGCCATTTCCGCATCGGTGAGCAGGCAATCGTCCAGCTCAGCGGTAAGTTGGGAAAAATCGATGTCCTGGCCAATGAAGACCAGTTCCTGGCGACAATCGCCCGTGGCGGCCAGCCAGTTCTTCATGATTGTCACCGTGCTCTCTTCATCCTGCGGCCATTGATTCTTCGGCACGAACCGCCACCAGCGCCCGGCGAAACCATGCCGCATCAAGCCTCCCGCCTGGGACCAACTGCCCGCCTCCTCAGGCTTGCTGGCCAGCCAGAAAAAACCCTTGGAACGCAGGAGCTTGCCGTTGGGCCACGGACGGTCGATGAAGCTGAAGAACCGTTGGGGATGGAACGGCCGGCGGGCACGGTAGGCAGTCGAGGCGATGCCATATTCCTTGGTTTCTGGCACATGTTCGCCACGCAGTTCCTGTAGCCAGCCGGGCGCCTGGGCGGCGCGTTCAAAATCAAAAAGCCCCGTGTCGAGAATTCGGCCCAGGGGCACCTGCCCCATGACCATGGGAATGATCTGCGCCTGGGCGTTGAGGCGCCGCAAAATCGCGCTCAACTCTTCCCGCTCGTGCTGGCTGATCAAGTCGATCTTGCTGATCAGAATGACGTCGGCAAACTCGATCTGTTCGATCAGCAAATCGGTGATCGAGCGCTCATCTTCTTCTCCCAAGGTTTCGCCCCTTGAGGCCAGGCTTTCGGCAGCTTGGTAATCCAACAGGAAGTTCACCCCATCAACCACCGTGACCATGGTGTCGAGTCGCGCCACGTCGGCCAGGCTTCGGCCTTCTTCATCACGAAACGTGAAAGTTTCCGCCACGGGCAACGGCTCGGAGATCCCCGTGGATTCGATCAACAGGTAATCGAAACGCCCTTCCCTGGCGAGCTGCCCGACTTCTTCAAGCAAGTCCTCACGCAGCGTGCAGCAGATGCAGCCGTTGCTCATCTCGACCAATTTCTCTTCGGAACGACTCAGGGTGACATCTCGCTGGACTTCGCTGCCATCGATGTTGATTTCGCTCATATCGTTAACGATTACGGCGACCCGCAAATTGTCGCGATTACGCAGGACGTGGTTGAGCAGCGTGCTTTTACCGGCACCGAGAAATCCGGAAAGCACGGTTACGGGAAGGCGATTGGGCATCGGTATATCCTCATCGGACGGCCGCTTCGACGACGGCTCGTTTCCAGGGTTTGGCTGGGTTCAGGGCCTGGTTCTTTTAATGTTATAGTATAACAACACAATTCAACCAGCCCCGCCGGCTCTCATTGGTCCGAGATCAATCCATGCGCAACCATCTGAAGTTTGTTTTGGCGGGTCCGCTGTTGTTATGGGCGCTGAGCGCGGCGGCCCAAAGTCCACTATTGGCGAACTGCACCCGAAGCGCGAATTTTCTGGCCTGCGTGGATGAACAAGGCAATGCCTACAGCGTCGCGACCGCGGGAAATACAATTTATTTGCGCGGTTTTGAAGCCGTCGGTCGCCGCTATTGGGCGCAAACAAACAGCCGTTACGGTCAGCTTACGTTCTTTACGGGCTTGGCATCGGATGGAGAAAGTTGGGTTGGCTACAGCCGGCGTGTGGGCTGGACAACCCTTAATCGCTTTTCAAGCTCGGGCGGTAGCGGCGGATCATTTGTATGCGGTCGTATGAACGGCTGTCAGGCTTCACCGCGCTGATGTTTCACGTGGAACATGAGCGTTTAGGAAGATGAAACTCCCTTCATGGAAAAAGGCTTCTTTAATTAGATCGTTATACTATAACATCTAATTTTGAACCTTCGATGGGCCTCAGCCATGAATGCGTTAACGTTGCCCGACGTGGCTGCGCAGGTTTCACGTCAAACCCTGCCCCTTGATTGGGTGGGCATGTGTGGCATCGCAACACCAGTATTGATTGACGGTCAGCGTCTAAGTGCGACGGCCGACGCCGGCGTCAGCCTTGATGACGGTGAAGCTCGCGGTATCCACATGTCACGTTTATACCTGGCGCTAGGGTTGCTTGAGGAAAGGCCACTTTCACCATCGCTAATGCGCCAAATCCTGAAGCAATTCCTCGACAGTCATGAAGGTTTGTCCGTTGCGGCATCGCTCAGCGTGCACACCGATCTGCTGCTCAAGCGTCCGGCGTTAATCAGCCCGTTGATGGGCTGGAAAGGCTATCCGGTGAGCATTGAAGCTCACTTGAAAAACACAATGTTCCACGTGGAACTGAAAATCCAGATTCCCTATTCCTCGACTTGCCCATGCTCGGCAGCCCTTTCCCGGCAGTTGATTCAGCAGCAATTCGTCGACGACTTCGCCAACAAGACACTCGAGCACGCTGAAATCCTGGCTTGGTTGGGTTCATCGAAGGGCATCGTCGCCACCCCACATAGCCAGCGCAGTACCGCAACCCTGACCCTGCGCCTGGACGCCGATGTTGAGGAATTGCCCCTACAGTCGTTCATCGACGAAGCCGAAGCAGCCCTCGGCACCGCTGTGCAGACCGCCGTCAAACGCGCCGATGAACAAGCATTTGCCTTGGCCAACGGCCAAAACCTGATGTTCTGCGAAGACGCTGCGCGGCGACTGAGCACGGCCCTGGCCCGGTCCCCCGGGATCACTGCCCTGGAGGTACGCGTCGTTCATGCCGAAAGCCTCCATGCCCATGACGCCGTGGCTCAAAGCCGTTGGACCCGAGACCTATCATGATCAACTGCCAAGCACTGCGCTGGGGCATTTCCGGCCAACCGCTCACGCCGCCGCTCGCCATGGAGCGACCGGAAGGCAGCCTCACCGCCATCATCGGTGCCAACGGCTCAGGCAAAAGCAGTTTGCTGAAAGTGCTCGCAGGACTGCAAAAACCGCTCTCCGGCAAGGTCACTCTAAATGTTCCACGACGTGGCGGCGTCTCATTCATGCCACAGCAGCAACATCTGGATCGGCAATTTCCCATCAGCTTGCAAGAACTGGTGGCCGCCGGTTCCTGGGGCAATCGGCACACGCCTGCGATGCGAAGACAGTTGCTGCAAACCGTACTCAAGGATTGGGCACTGAGCGGCCTTGAACATCGTCCCTTGATGGCGTTGTCCGGGGGCGAGTTGCAACGCGCCCTGCTCGCTCGCCTGAGCCTGGCCGAAGCGCCTTTGCTGTTGCTCGACGAACCCCACGCCGCCCTCGACGAACAAGGCCAGGCGCTGCTGTGGAAACACATTCATCGATGGCATGCCGCGGGCAGAACGATCGTCGTGGTGTGTCATGATTTGGCAGCGGTACGCCAACATGTCCCCCATACGCTGCTGATCAAAAACACTGGCTGCGTGCTGGGTCGCAGTATCGACTTGATTGCCCAACAACCCCAAACGTGGGTGGCTTGATGCTCACGGCCACGCATTTCTGGCAACCCTTCCTAGAGTTTGTCTTTATGCGTCGGGCCTTGCTGGGCGGCCTGGTGTTGGCGTGCAGCACGGCGCCGTTGGGTGTGTTCTTGATTCTTCGGCGCATGAGCTTGATTGGTGACGCGGTGGCTCACGGCATTTTGCCTGGCGCTGCCTTGGGCTTCTGGTTTTCCGGACTAAGCCTGCCAGCGTTGACCATTGGCGGCCTGGGCGCGGGCTTGAGCATGGCCGGACTCGCCGCCTGGATTACCCGCCGCACCGGCCTGCGAGAGGACGCCAGCCTCGCGGCGATTTATCCCATTTCTTTGGCCGCGGGTGTGCTGATCCTTGGCATGGCGGGCAAACGCCTGGACTTGCTTCACCTGCTGTTCGGCTCGGCCTTGGCGGTAGACGGACCGACACTCAACGGCATGCTGTGGGTTTCCGGCGCCAGCCTGGTGGCGATGGCGTTGATCTATCGACCGTTGCTGCTCGATACCCTGGACCCGCTGTTCCTGCAAACCGTCAGTCGTCTCGGTCCGTTGGCCCATGGCGTGTTCCTGACCCTGGTGGTGCTGAACCTGGTGATCGGCTTCCAGGCCATCGGCGCACTGATGGTGGTCGGCTTGATGATGCTGCCGGCCGCCGCGTCGCGATTCTGGAGCCGTCGTCTTCCGCTGCTGATGCTCATCGCCGGGCTGCTCGGTTGCCTCTCGGTCTGGCTTGGCCTGTTGCTGTCTTTCTATTTCTCACTGCCCAGCGGGCCGTCCATCATTCTGGTGGCAGGCGTGTTGTATCTATTGTCGGTGGTGTTCGGTCCGGTGCACGGTTTGCTGCGCCGCCCGCCTTTGCTCACATCCCAATGAGGTGTCTCCCGATGCGCGTTCTGCTCGTGCTACTCAGTCTGATGCTGTCCATGTCCCTGTCCGCCGCCGAAAAACTTCAGGTCGTGACCAGTTTCAGCATCCTCGCCGACATGACCCGGCAGGTCGGCGGTGAGCATATTCAAATCACCAACATGGTCGGGCCGGACGCCGATGCACACACCTACGAACCCACGCCAGACGATGCCAAGGCATTGCTCAAGGCAAAACTGATCATCAAGAATGGCTTGGGCTTCGAACCGTGGCTGGACCGCCTGGTGACCAGCACCGAAACCAGCGCACCGGTGATCAGCGCCAGCCGCGGCGTTATCCCGCGGTCGTTGGATGAGGATGGCGAGACCATTCCCGATCCGCACGCGTGGCACAACCTGGCGAACGCCGAGCTGTACGTCAGCAACATCACCAAGGCACTGGAAGCGGCCGACCCGGCCAACAAAGCCGATTACGAACGCAACAGCCAGGCGTACCTGAAGAAGATCTACGCCCTGCTCGCCGAAGCCAAGGCCAAGCTCGGCGCATTGCCTGCCGGTAATCGCAAAATCGTGACGTCCCACGATGCATTCGGTTACCTGGGCCAGGCCTACGGCATCGAGTTCATGGCGCCCCAGGGTTTGTCCACCGAGCGTGAACCATCGGCGGCAGAAGTCGCGGCGCTGATTACCCAGATTCGTCAGGCGAAGGTCAAAGCGGTGTTCATGGAAAACATCAAGGACGCGCGCCTGCTCAAGCAGATCGCCGATGAGAGCGGCGCCCACATCGGCGGCACGCTGTACTCCGATGCACTCGCCGCCAGCGGACCGGCCAGTACGTTCACTGGCCTGTTCGAGTACAACCTCAATACATTGTATGAAGCCCTGAGTCGGCCTTGATCAGGTTGTGTAAGGGGGTATTAGGGCTGCTGCGCAGCCCAGCGGGAGCAAGCTCCCTCGCCACAGGGTTGCTGTCGCCTGAAATGGTCAGGCCCTTGGCTTGACCGTCCCGCAATCCTGCCCCAGCCACACCGCGCGCGTGTCGAGGCTGCCGTTCTGCTGGATGCCGGTGGCGTTAAAAGTACCGTTGACCTTGGTGGTGAATTCACGATCGCTCTGGAACGTAGCGACCCCATTCCCCTGGGCTTTCGGGCAACTGAAGCGAAACTTCCACTGATTGCCGGTGCGCTCGGTGATCTGCTGTTTGCAACCCGATTGCGGGTCTTGCAGCGGAATATCATTGGTCTGCACCTGCGCCGGGGTCAGGCACACGCGAATGCCTTTACCGCCCATGGTAATCCCCTGCTTTTCCAGCATCGCCCGTTGCTCCGGGGTCATCTGGGTTTGCAACTGGCCGAGGATCAGTTGCAGGTCCGGCAGGTTCTGGTTATCGACCTTCATGTTGCTGGTGGTCAATTCCCACAAACCCGGCTGGAGCATCTGCGCCTGAGCCGCCATCGGAACCGACAAACCCATCGCCAAGGCCACACCCAGCAGACGAACATTCATTGCACAAACTCCAGAGGACAAGTGGCCGTTAGACGCCACCGACAGGCTTCGGTTCAGGGCCAAGACCGGTGAATTAAATAGCGACATTCACCTTGGAACATGGTCTGTTAAGCATTGAAACTTCAGGAGCAAGGCTGCCCCATGGATTATTTCGGCCCGCATGTTTTCGGTTACCTGATCGCGCTGCTCCATACCCTGGGTTCCATCGCCGCCGTCCATGCTGTACTGACGGTGCGCACTGCCCAAGGCTCGATTGCCTGGGCCTTGTCGCTGACCTTCATTCCCTACCTGACGTTGATTCCATATCTGGTGTTCGGCCGCAGCACCTTCGATGGCTACATCAAGGCGCGCCGGCAAGCCAACGAGGAAATGCGCAAGGCGATCTCCGAGCTGAACTGGCGGCCGTGGGTCGAAGAAGCCCTGACCGCTCGCGCCTCCCAGGCCTACGCTTCATTACGGGCCATGCCGAAACTGGGGCGCGCACCGTGCCTGGCGAATAACCAGGTGCGGTTGCTCGTCAACGGCCATGCCACGTTCGAAGCGATTTTCCAGGCCATCGACCAGGCACGACAGGCCGTGCTGATTCAGTTTTTTATCATCCATGACGACCGCCTCGGTCAACGCCTGCAAACACTGCTCTTGAAAAAAGCCGCCGAGGGCGTGGTGGTGTATCTGCTCTACGACCGTATCGGCAGCCACTCCCTGCCCCACCGTTATGTGCAAGCCTTGCGCGACGGCGGCGTCCATGTAAAAGCGTTCGCCACCCGCAGTGGCTGGCTCAATCGGTTCCAGGTCAACTTTCGCAACCATCGCAAAATCGTGGTGGTGGACGGTGTGCAGGGGTTCGTCGGCGGGCACAACGTCGGTGACGAATACCTGGGCGAAAAACCACCCTTGGCGCCGTGGCGCGACACCCACGTCCAAGTGCGCGGGCCGGTGGTGGCAAGCATGCAGGAGTCGTTCGCCGAAGACTGGTTCTGGGCGGCCCGTTCGCTGCCTCCATTGATCCTGCCAGACAGCTACCCAGACGACGGTGTACTGTGCCAGTTGCTGGCCAGCGGCCCTGCCGATGACTATGAAACCTGCTCGTTGTTTTTTGTCGAGGCCATTCACGCCGCCAGCGAACGCGTGTGGATCACCACGCCATACTTCATCCCCGACGAAGCGGTGTTCGCCGCCTTGCGCCTGGCGGTACTGCGCGGCGTGGATGTGCGCATCCTGCTGCCCTCGCGGCCCGATCACAAGATCGTCTACGCAGCGTCCAGCCTGTATGCATTTGAAGCGGTTCGGGCCGGCGTGCGGGTGTTCCGTTATGCGCCGGGTTTCCTGCACCAGAAAGTGGTGCTGATCGACCGGGAAATCAGCGCCATCGGCAGTGCGAACCTGGACAACCGTTCGTTCCGCTTGAACTTCGAAGTCATGCTGCTCACCGTGGATATTCCGTTCGCCAGCGAGGTCGAGCAGATGCTTGAAGAGGACTTCGCCCAGGCCCAGGAAATCGACAAACAGGAAAGCCGGGAGACCCACCGCCTGCAGAAGATCGGCATGCGAATCGCCCGGCTTATTTCGCCGATTCTTTAAGGGACGTAAAGATCGTCCCGGGTCCAGGGTAACTCGTGACTGCCGTCGGTGTGTGCCTTCACCGCCAGGATCTGGTGCAGATTGATCCAGCCCTTGGCGAACGCGTAGGCGCAGCCGGCCAGGTACAGTCGCCAGATCCGTAACGCCTGCTCCGACACTTCCTTGGACGCCGCCTCAAGGTTGTCCTCCAGGCGTTCACTCCAGTGATCGAGGGTGCGTGCGTAGTGCATGCGCAGGCTTTCCACGTCGACAATCTCTAGCCCGGCTTCGCTGATCTGCGCGGAAATCATCGACAGATGCGGCAACTCACCGTTGGGGAATACGTACTTCTCGATGAACTCGCCAGCGCCGCGACCGACCGGACGCCCGTCGGTGTGCTTGGCGGTGATGCCATGGTTCATCACCAACCCGCCCTCTCGCACGGCGCCGAACAACGTCTTGCAGTACTGCTCGAGGTTGGCATGGCCGACATGCTCGAACATGCCGACGCTGACCACTTTGTCGAAGCGGCCGTCCTGGGGCAGGTCGCGGTAATCCAGCAGTTGCAATTCGACCTGACCCTCCAGGCCTTCGGCCTTGACCCGTTCCCGGGCCAGGGCCAACTGCGCCTTGCTCAGGGTGATACCGAAGACCTTGGCACCGAACTCCCGCGCGGCGTATCGCGCCAGACCACCCCAGCCGCACCCGACGTCCAGCAGGTAATCGCCTGGCTGCAATCGCAGCTTGCGGCAAAGATGACGGAATTTGGCCTGCTGGGCCTGCTCAAGGGTTTCGCTGCCCGTCTCGAAATAGGCACAGGAGTAGACCATGTCGCTGTCGAGCCACAGCTGATAGAACGCGTTGGAAAGATCGTAGTGGTAGGAGATCGCCTTGGCGTCGGTTTCCTTGTCGTGGACCGAACGTACCGGCTGGTTACCGGCATCATCCGCCACCAATGCCTGGCTCCATTCATCGCAGACCCGAATGACTTCGTGGATCGAACCTTCGAGTTCCAGCTTACCTTCGACAAACGCCGCCCCCAATGCGTCCAGGCTGGGGTGGGTGAATTGCGCGACCATTTGTGGGTCCTTGACCACAATCGTGACGCTGGGATCGGCACCCAATGAAAATTCATGGCCATCCCAGAGCCGCAGCCGAAGCGGGAGATGCAGATTCTGTAAGGCCGGTGGAAGTTGCGCGAGCATGGATAATCCCCCTTGTTTCAGACGTCTGAAATGAGGGTAGACCATGTTAGAAAAATAGCTGGCTATCGAATTTATAGCCTTTTTCTATCGCTGTCCCATAACACTCCCTGTGACGGGTAAGTCCCGCGGCGGTATGCCCTCTCCAACAGCAGACTGCGCGTGGAACGCACAGTTCGCCTGGAGCTATCCAACGGTGCCTTTCGCTTGGACCTTGAGCAATGGCTCATGGAAGCGCAGCAAGCGCCCGGCATTACCCAAGACTAGCAGCGTACTCAAATTGTGCAGCAACGCTGCGATCATTGCCCCCGCCGCGCCAAGCCAACCGAAAGCGGCAAACGCAACGATGGCCAACGTCCAACCCAAGCCAATGATCACGTTGACCTGCAACGTGCGACGGCACTGGCGACTCAACCGCACGCAGGTGCCGAGGCGCCGCAGGTCGCTGCCGATCAACACCATGTCCGCCGACGCCAGGGCGATGTCGGCACCGCCCGCGCCCATGGCCACACCTACCACCCCGGCCTTGAGCGCCAGGGAATCGTTGATGCCATCGCCTACCACCATGGGGCGGAACCCATGGTCGATTTCAGCCATGACCCGTTCAAGTTTGTCTTCCGGCAAGGCCTGGGCTTGCACCTCGCCGATGCCGATGTCCCGGGCCAGGGTCGCAGCCACGCTCTGACGGTCGCCGGTCAACAGCAGCTGGCGGCCCAGACCCAAGTCCCGCAGTTCAGCCATGGCCATCTGCGCCTCCGGCTTGACGCTATCGGCCAGCAGTAGCCAGGCAAGAAATTGCCCGTCCAAGGCCAGCCCGGCAATCGGACCGTCGTGCTCAGGGATCGCCGATGTTTGAATGCCCAGCTGTGCAAACAATTCCGGCCGACCGAGGGCCGCTTCCCCCTGTGCGGTCATGGCGACCACACCCAACCCTTGGCGCTCACGGATATCCCACAGCGGCAGGCCATTTTCCTGTTCCACCAACCCCGCCAATGCACGACTGACCGGATGACTGCTGGCCGAACCCAGGCTGGCGGCCAATGGCAGCAACAATGATGCGTGGGCATCCTGGGCACGTTCGATGGATTGCAGACGCAGCACGCCGTAGGTCAAGGTGCCGGTCTTATCGACCACCAACGAGGTCAGGTCCGCCAGCTCTTCCAGGAAGGCCGAGCTGCGGATCAGGATCCCGTGGCGCGCCGCCACCGCAATGCCGGCAATGGCCGTGGCTGGCGCCGACAGCACCAACGCGCAAGGACACGCCGCCACCAATACCGCCAACATCGCCTGGGCATCGTTGGTCACGAACCAAGTCACCGCCGCCAACAACAACACCAATACCAAATAGCTGCCGGCGTAGCGCTCCAACAAACGGGTAATGGGTGGCTTGGAACGTTCGGCGTTTTGCATCAGGGCAATGACTTTGCCCAGGGTGGATTCTTCGCCGGTGCGGGTCACTTCCAGGCGCAGCAGGCCATCCAGATTGATCGCCCCGCCATAGACCTCGGTGCCAACGACCGCCTCCAGCGGCACCGATTCACCGGTGATGGGCGCGGTGTCGAGGCTGGCCTGGCCAGACAACACCCGCCCATCGGCCGGCACTCGGTCGCCGGCGCGCACCTCGACGACATCGCCAGGCTGGAGAGTCGCGTTGTCGACATCAATGATCGAGCCATCGGCCTGCACTTTGCGACCTTGGCTGCGGGTCAATTGGCCAAGGGCATGGATCGCTTCCTGGGAACCAATGACACTGCGCTCTTCCAGCACATGGCCGAAGATCATGATGATCGGCAGTAACGCCGCCGTCAGCAGGTCGCCAGTGGCCCAGGCGCCGAGCATCGCCAGGGCGATCAGTTGGTCAGTGATCCCGTGCAGGCTTGGGTAACGCAAGCTGTACCAGGCCGAACGCATCACTGGCACGGCCACCAACAGCGAGGCGACCCCCAACAGCAGTTGGCTGACACCGCTCTGCTCCGGCGACCAGCCGCGCCATGCCAGGCCCAATGCGAGCAAGCCGAGGGCGACCATTGCCAAGGTCAATTGCCGAGCTGCGGTGCGTTGTTCCGCCGAGGACAACATCGGTGCTGCGGGGGTTTGGGCGCTCATTGGCCGGCTCCCTGGATGATCAGACGGGAATCGTCTTTTGGGTCGACCGTGGTCACTGAACCGGCCTGTCGAAGGATGGCAGGCATGCGTTCGCGATACAGGCGCAACAGCATCTGCGGATCGCTGCCTTGGGTCTTCGCCAGGCCGAGCACCGTGGCCGTGTCGGCCGAAGCCCTGGCGAGCCGTTCGCTGGCCTGGGCATGGGCGACTTGCACGGCACGGTCTGCGTCTTGGTGAGCGGCCTGGGTGAGTTTTTCCGCTTCGGTGCGGGCGTTGGCCACGGCTTTGTCGGCCTGCTGGCTGGCGGTCAGCACCGCGTTGAACGCACTCACCGCCGGCCCCGGCAGACTCGATTGCACATCGACCCGCACCACTTCGATGCCCAGCCCCGGCCCTGTCGCCGCCAGGTCAGCCAGGCGTCGGTTAAGCCCCTGCACCAGATCACCCCGCAAGCGCTCGCGCCGTTCGGCGGCCTGGTTATCGCTGCCCATCAGTTCGGGGCGAGCCACCAGAATAGTGTCGAGGTCCCGGGCCGCCGTCAGCGCCACGGCACTGCGAGTCGTCAGCCGATCCAGTGCCGGCAGGACATGTTCGCCTTGCAAGACGAAAGCGTAAGGGTCGGTGACTTTGTAAAACACGCGCACATCCAGTTGCACCACGCCGGCATCACCGGTCAATAAATAACCAGAACCGGCCAACGCATCGCTGACCGGCGTGGCGAAACTGGCGACACGATCGGCTTGCAGGGCCGCATCCGAGCGCAGCAGGTTTTCCACCCGCCGCTCAAGCACCCGATCCGCGGCTGGGAGCAGGATCACTTGCTCCACGGGACGCGGCCACGCCAGTAAGAGACCGGCATTCTGGACGCGATCCAAGGCGCCAAAATGCAGGACCACCGCGCGATTCTGCGGATCGATTTGCCGCACATTGGAAAAAACCCAAGCCAACGCCGCCAACACCGTCACGGCGTAAAGCGCCAGGAACGCCAGGCGCCCGGCCTGGATCCACGGACTGGATAACTCGTTTGTTCCACGTGGAACCACACTCATGGTTGTGTTCCACCCTTGCCTTCCACGGAAGCAGGGCCGTCCACCAGCACACGGAATGGCGCGGCATCGGTGCGCAAAATGAGCTTGGTGCCAGGGCCGACGATGGTGCCCAAGGTGTCCAGCGAACGGAGCAAGTTATAGAGCTGCGGGGAGCCAGCGTATGCCCGACCATAAATCTCGGCCGCTTCTACCCGGGACTGCGCTTCGATATCGGCAGCTTTCACCGTTGCATCAGCTTGCACCACCCGGGCATCACGTTCCGCGGCGGAGCGAATCTGCGCCGCTTCCCGCTTGCCGATGGCGGTGCGCTCGGTGGCGATCGTCTCGCGCTCGGCTCGCATGCGATCCACCGTTGCGGTCAGTGTCACAGAGGGCAAGGTCAAGCGCTCGATGCCGACTTGCAACACACGCACGCCGTAAGTAGTGAGCAATTGTTGATCGATCTGCTGACGCAGCTGGGCTTCGAAATCGGCGATGCGCACCTGGCTGGCATCGGTGTTGACCAGGTTCGCCAAGTCGAAACTGGCGGCCGTGGTTTCCAGCGCCGAGCCGACGAACGTGCGGATCTGTCGCGCCGCTTCGTCCGGTTGGTTCTGCACTGCGCGCATGAAACGCTGCACGTTGTCCGGATCACCCTGCACCTGCCAAGCCACATACGCCTGGACGATAATCCGCAGTCCGTCGCGGGTACCGACGTCCTGCAGGCCGCTGGATGTGGTACGCAATCGCAGGTCCACCGGGATCGCCGCCTCGAACGGCATCGGCCAGCGCCACCCCAGGCCGGGTTGCAGCAACACCCGGGCCGGATTACCGAAACGGGTGATGACCGTGGCCTCCCCCGAACGCACCTGCACCAGGCTCGCGGCCGCGACGGCAAATGCCACCAGCAGCGCCGCCCAGCCCATCCGTCGCCAAGGAAACGGACCGGCTTGCTGCGGATCGCCGTGAGGGTGGTGATGATGGCCGTGGTGATGACCGCCATGGCCGTGATCGTGACCGGCGTGGTCGTGGTGACCGTGTGAAGAGGACTGGCTCAATGGGCAGCTCCTGGTGAGGCAGGGTTACGCGGCGACGCGGGGTCGGCCGGCAGCGTGAAGGTACGCAAGTCGATGGTCGGCGCGTTGCTGTTGCCGCCCAGGCGATGATCGAGAATCAGCAACTGGGCATCGCCGAGGCCCTGGCTCAGTTGGCTCAAATAGTGTTCCAGCATAAAAGCGTGCCCCGCCGTGGCGTAGGCTTTGCGGTCGGCGCTGAAACGCAAATCGGCCGCCCGGGCGGTCGCGTTTATTTCCTGGGCCGTGGCAGTGGCCTGGTCATGGGCGATGCTGGCCTGCAACTGCGCTTGGTTGGTCTGTTCCGCCGCCGCACCACGCTCCCGGGCGATCAATGCTTGGGCGCCGATCTGCGCTGCCTGCACGCCGTGGTAGGCATTGGCTGCACCGGCCGGCGGATGAATCGCCTCCACCACCGTCGCCAGGATTTCCACACCGCTGTCGAGCGACTGCAAATCCGCCTGCACGGCGCGACCAATTTCGTCGGCCAGACTGACACGGTCCGCACCCAGCAAACCATCCAACGTGCGCGAAGCAAATTCATGCACCAGGATGCGGCTAGCGGTGCTGCGGATCAGCGTTGGCACATCGGCGCTGTTGTAGGTCGCCGCCAATGCCGCGGCGTCAGTCAGGCCGATGCGATAGACAAACCGCACGTCCATGTTGACGATCTGGAAGCTCTGTTGGTCGGCACGACGGCTGGCAATGACCTGGGATTTGTCGTTCACATGGCTGGCGTCCCACAACCGATTGGCAATGGCCGGCGCCGGGCCTTCCGCCGGCGCAGCCTCGATCACCGCCCGGTTATCCGCGACGCTGGTCGCCAGCTCATGCACAACACCGTTCTCGACGTTGAGCACCCTGCCCCACGGCCAAGGCAACGCGACGTGCAAACCGGGGCCGAATACTTCTACCGGTTTACCGAAACGCTCATAGATGCCCCGCCCTTGCAGCGGCACCTCATGTACGCCCGTCAACAACCAGCCCACCAGCGCCACCAGCGCCAACACCGGCAAAAAAGCCCGGCGCATGTAGCTGAAGGCCCAGATCTGGCGCAGATCGATGCCAAAACGGTTGTGCAGCTCATGCTGCAAGGCCAGCAACGGTTGCGGCGGCCAGCGCAGCAGATCGGCGATGACGCTGCGCCCCAGCAGCGTCGGTTCCAGGCTGTCACGGCGCGGAATAAACAACGACAGCACCGCGCGCAGCAACAACTCTGCCGCCACCAACCCTGGCAACAGCCCCATCAGTACCGCCAGGCGCAGCGGCCAGAGAGACGTTTCGGTGGCGAACAACAAGCACAAGGCACCGAGCACCAGCCCGATGATCGCCACTCGGGTCAGTTGCGCCAGCGCCGGCGCTTCCGGCCATTGCGCCGTGGATTGCTGAGCCAATTGCCGCTCGAATACCAATAACCCGAACGCCAACAACAACGACAGCACCGCCCCCACACTGGCCGAGACCCCGAGGGTGGCAGCGGGCAGTTGCAAGTCCCAGGCTTGCTCCAGGCTCAGTAATACCAGCACCGCCCAACCGGCCAGCCACAGTGCAGGCGCACCGATTTGCTTGAGCAGGCCGACCGAGCGTGCGCCGATGCGGTCCAGCAACCGCTCATACCAACCCAGGTTATCAACAGGCACGTTTTCAATCGGCAGGTTATCCACAGCCGGCAACAGCGCTTTGCTGCGCCATAACGTCACCCACCAGGCCGATTGCAAGCCTGCCACCAGCACCAGTAGCCCCGCGCCTTGGCTGACCAACAAGGCTGGCCACAGTGATTGCGGCGAAAACACCCCGATGAAAAACGCCAGTACCAGGCCCACGCCCGCCACGCTTCCCAAGGCGAAGGCGATCCGTTTCAGGCGGCGCCCTTGGAACGACGCTCGCTGAAAACGCGGCCATTCGGCGACTTGTGCCCCCTCGATAGCTAGATCGACTTGCATACCACCCCAGCACTTGTGGCGATCAAAATCCGGGCCCGTGGGCAGACGCCACCGACACTCTGTTATAGGTCGTTACCTTATAACGATTGCTGTGAAATTTCCGTTTTGAATTCTTCATGGCAAGGCCCCGCTGGCCGCTTGACTTAAGCCTTGACCGAAATCTCCGGAAACGCTCATATTACGAGCATAATTTTTCTCAGGCCAAGCGGGAGAACAGCGATGAGCAACTACGACGTGGTCATTCTGGGCGGCGGCCCTGGCGGGTATAACGCTGCGATTCGGGCCGGGCAGTTGGGACTGAAGGCCGCCTGCGTCGAAGGCCGAGCCACCCTGGGCGGCACCTGCCTGAACGTTGGTTGCATGCCCTCCAAGGCGCTGCTGCATGCCTCGGAACTGTACGAAGCGGCCACAGGCGCGGAGTTCGCCAACCTGGGCATTGAAGTCAGCCCCACCCTCAACCTTGCGCAAATGATGAAGCAGAAAGACGACAGCGTGGCGGGCCTGACCAAAGGCATCGAGTTTCTGTTTCGCAAGAACAAAGTCGACTGGATCAAAGGTTGGGGCCACATCGACGGGCCGGGCAAGGTGACCGTCACCGCTGACGATGGGACCAAGACCGAACTGAGCGCCAAGGACATCGTCATCGCCACCGGCTCGGAGCCCATGCCGCTGCCAGGCGTGACCATCGATAACCAACGCATCCTCGATTCCACCGGCGCCTTGTCCCTGGGTGAGGTGCCCCGGCATCTGGTGGTGATCGGTGCTGGTGTGATCGGCCTGGAACTGGGCTCGGTCTGGCGGCGCCTGGGCGCCCAGGTCACCGTGGTGGAATACCTGGATCGCATCTGCCCGGGCGTGGACGCCGAAGCTGGCAAGACCTTGCAACGGGCCTTGGCTAAACAAGGCATCCAATTCAAATTGAGTGCGAAGGTCACTGGCGCCGCTACTTCGGCCAGCGGCGTGCAATTGCAGGTCGAACCGGCTGCGGGCGGAGAAGCACAGACCCTGGACGCCGATTATGTGCTGGTCGCCATCGGTCGTCGCCCCTACACGCAAGGGCTGGGACTGGAGAACGTCGGGTTGAGCACCGACAAACGCGGCATGCTCGCCAACCAGCGTCACCGCACCGAAGCGCCCGGCGTCTGGGTGATTGGCGACGTGACGGCCGGACCGATGCTGGCCCACAAGGCCGAAGACGAAGCCATGGCCTGCATCGAACAGATCGCCGGCAAGGCCGCCGAGGTCAACTATGGGCTGATCCCCAGCGTCATCTACACCCGTCCGGAACTGGCCAGCGTCGGCAAGACCGAGGAACAACTCAAGGCTGAAGGCCGGGCCTACAAGGTCGGCAAGTTTCCGTTCACCGCCAACAGCCGAGCCAAGATCAACCACGAGACCGAAGGGTTCGCCAAGGTCCTGGCCGATGAACGCACCGATGAAATCCTTGGCGTGCACCTGGTGGGCCCGAGCGTCAGCGAGATGATCGGTGAGTACTGCGTGGCCATGGAATTCAGCGCCTCGGCCGAGGACATCGCCCTGACCTGCCACCCCCACCCTACCCGCTCGGAGGCGTTGCGCCAGGCGGCCATGAATGTGGAGGGGATGGCGACGCAGATGTAGGAACAACGCAAAGCTGGAGCGAACAATCTTTTGTGGCGAGGGAGCTTGCTCCCGCTGGACCGCGAAGCGGTCCCCATCGTTTCCCAGGTCAGGCAGCGGACTCGCAAAATGACGGCCGCTGCGCAGCCGAGCGGGAGCAAGCTCCCTCGCCACAACTTGTGTTCGGCTGGCCGTTAGTTTAGCTGGCCGACATCCGCGCCTTGCGCCGGCGCCGGCTGATCAGCCCCAACCCCATTGCCACCACCAGCACGGCCCCACCCACTTGCAGCCAAACCTTGTAAGGCCGCAGCGTCGAGCGGATCGGGTCCAAGGCCTGGGTCACGTAGCGTTTGTTCGCCGAGCTGAAATCCGGTTCCTGGCATTGATGGCCGAAATCTCCGGCCCAAACCACATACGGACCGTCCTTCACATAACGCTGGTACAACGCGCTTTGCTCTTCAAGGCTGGAGTTGTATCCCACGGCTTTGCACAGCACTGCCGCAAACGCCTGGCTGGTATGGGGCAGATAATCCGCCGCTTGGCTCGCCAGCGCCGTAGCGACAAACCGATAGTGGTAACGCACGTCCGGCTGCGCGGCGCTGGCCTGTTGGCGCTGCACTTCCCCTTTGGCCACCAGCGGCCCGACCTCCAGCTCGACCGGTTCCAGGCTGTAGTTGCCGCCCAGGCTGGCGTAATCCGGCGCCATTTCGTAACCCAGCAGCTCCATGCCCCATTCTCGCGCCATCCGGGATGCGTAGTAGTAGGCCTCGGCCCGCCGGGTTGGCCACCATTTGGACTCTGCATCCTGGCGCAACTGCCCATAGGCGCGGGCCTTGTTCTGCAGTTCTGGGTTATCGAAATAAGCCGGCGCCTCATCAAAGCGCCCTTCCCTCAGCAAACGCCGACCCAGCAGATTGCGCAGGCTCGCGGCCACGGGCAGCGGCACGTAGTTGTCTCGATCCGCCTGGCTCAACGCCGGTGGCGCCGGGACTTGGGCGTCGACGTACTGCTTGAGCTCATCCACCGTGAGCACCCGCTCGGCGACGGCGGCGGCGTCGTACCAATAGTTGCCCTGGCCGCGATAGAGCTGATCGAAGGCTTGCAGATAATCACCGCGCTGCAAGGCCAGGATTGCGCTTTCACCCTCGACCCGGCACTTGGGCTGCACCGACTCGTAGTTCCAATCCGGTGTGCGACGGTTGCCCCAGGACTCATCGTTCGGAAAGGCCTGGGCAGCCTTGGCATAAGCTGCCGCCGCGGCCGCCTTGTCGCCATCGCGCAAGGCCAGCTTGGCGCGCAGCCACCAGGCGAGGCCTGTGTCGGCAGCCTTTTGCACAAAAGCCTGGGCGCTGGCGTAATCGCCGTGCTGGTAACTCACCGCCGCCAAACGGTCGGCATCGTCCAGGTTGTCCCGAGCGTTGGCCTGTAACAGCTTGACCAGCCTTTTCTCACCCGACGGTTCTTCACCGTCCCACCAGCCGACGCGGCTGAGCAGATAGGCGGTGACCAGTCGTTGCACCGACTTGGTCTTGAGCAATTCACTCAAGCGTTCATCTGGCTGAACGCTCAAGCCTTGTGCCAATTGCAGCAACGAGCTGTAGCCGACCGGTGAGCCTTGCAGGTTCTGGATCGCGTACAGGCCGATGGCGCTGTCCCAGTCGTCTGCGGTGTAGGCCACCCGGGCTTCTTCACCGAGGCTGGCAATACCCAGTTCCAACGGATCGCTGAAGCCAGCAATGCTCATTTCCCGGGCCTGGCGAAACGCTGCGCGCGCCTGGTCCTGCAAGGCCACGGGGTCGCCACTGCCCGCCTCGGTGCTCACGGCGAACAAGGCCCGTCCCAGGGAATACGCAGCCCAGGTGCTGCGCAACCGACGTTGATCAGCCGGCAATGCCAGCAATTGCTGGAAGGCCTCCACGGCGCGCTGATGTTCACCGACATTAAAAGCCGCCGCGCCGAGCGCATATAGGCGCAATTCATCCGGTAGCTTGGCCGCTTCAGCCGCCACCTGGTCGATGTCAGTCAACGCGCGCAAGCGCTCCACCACCGCTTGTTGCGGCGGTGTCAGGCCAATCTGTTCGGCCTTGGTGCGTTGCTCCACGTAGGAAGGCAGGTCGTCATAGCTGTAGTCCGGGTTGCGCGTCGCCTCGGTGGCCGGCTTGAGTCCGGCAATCGCCTGGCCGAGACGGCTGACCTCGAAGCGAAAGCTGCCCTCGGGCAATTCCGCCAGCGTCTGGGCGCGGTTATCCAGCAGGCGCATCGGGAAATCCGGCCCGCAGGCCAGCACCGGGCCCAACGGCAGGCACAGGCTCAGGCACAGCAGGTGACGAGGCCACTCACGGGTAAACATTGAAACCTCCTTGGTCGATTTTCGTACAGCGCGCCCAGCCGATTGCCCGTTGGCTACCCGCCGCCAAGCGGCCTTCCTGAATGCGGGTGAAGGTAAGCAGTCCGGGGGTTTGTTGCAACGTATAACCAGCCAGGGCATCGACACCGTCACAGGCGCCGACCGTCAGCGTCAGGCGCTGGGGCCAGGGACTGTCGAGATTGCCCTGGTTGACCAGGCGGATATCGTACAAGCCGTCCTGCTGCTGCCACTGCAACGCCAGGCGACTGTCCAGATGATCGCCCCGAGCGACAGCACCGAGCGTGGTCAGGCTCCATGCCCGCCGGTCACCGGCCAAGGGCAGGCGAAACCAGATCAGCCCGGCAAGATGTTGCGGCGGAGCGGCCCGCAAATCTGCCGCAAGCCCGGCCACTTGCTGCGGATCGGCCAGCAATTCCTGACGCTCGCCGCCGCGGTCGATCGGCACTTCACTTTCCACCACCGGCATGCCGCTCTCCTGGGTCAGCAGCGCCACGCCGTAGGCCGGCAGGGCCAGGTAAAACGGCCGCGAGGTGAGTTCACCCCAGCGTTGCGCCCAGCGCCGGGCCTGTTTCGGATCGAACAGGCCTTGCCGTGGATCACTCACCGCGTGGACCTGCAGCACGCTGCTGTCCACCGTTTCCAGCAACCCCGGCAATGCGGGGCTGTCGAGCCAGGCCGGTAGCGCCGTGATGCTGAGCCGCAGATTGGCCGGCAGGCTGTGCCGCAGTTGGCCGAGGAATTGTCCATAGGCCGGCAACCGCGCATTGCCAGCATCGTGGTCGATCTCCACGCCCACTGGGGTCAGGCCTTGGGCTTGCCAATCGCCCAGCACTTGCTGGATTTGCCCGATGATTTCGTCCTGGTCCAGGGCCTTGAGCTGGCCGTCCAGGCGAATCACGGCGATCAGCGGACGGCCGTCCGCCTTGAGCAAGGCCGGATCGATCCGCGCACGACGCCAGCCCGCCCCGGGAAACGCCTGCAACGCCAGCACCCGCAGCGTGGAAAAGTCACCCTGGCTTTGGCGCAGCGCCAGCCCGTGGGCCGGCGTCCATTGGCGTTGCCAGATATAGAGTTGTTGATCGAGGGCCGGCGCCGGAGATTGTTCGCAGCCCCCTAGAAGCAACGTGGCGAGGGCCAGGGCGAGCCGGGAAAGAAACGTCATGAAGCCTTACCATCCATAAAAGTCTGGCAGATTACGCCCCCCGGATCCTGGCGAATATCTGTGGCGAGGGAGCTTGCTCCCGCTTGGGTGCGCAGCGCCCACCGAATGGGGGTCGCTTCGCAACCCAGCGGGAGCAAGCTCCCTCGCCACAAAAGGCGCCCTTGCTGCTAGGAGAGCGCGCCAGGCTTACGCGCAATAATCACCTGACTCTTGGCCACCACCGCGTCCAGCGCCTGCTTGATCTGCACCCCACGCGGCGAATTCAGTATGGCTTGCCAAGTGTCGGCCCAATGATTGAGCAACGGGTGGTCGGGGTTGCTGAAATCAACCTTGGCCTCCCAGAACAACAGCATCCACATCGACCAATAGAATCCGTATTGGCTGTGGCTCAACACTTCCAAGCCGGCCTCGCTGACCATCGCCTTGAACTGCTCTTCGCTGATGATGCGAATGTGGTTGGGCTTGCGGAAGTACTCCGGCGCGGCGATGTCCTTCTGCAGGTCTTCGGAACTGGGGTGCGGCACGCTCAGCAGGTACAGCGCACCGGGCTGGCCGACCCGCACCAGCTCGGCGAGGAATTGCGCCGGGTCGTCGACGTGCTCGATAACTTCGGTGGACACCACCCGGGTGGCCGTGGCGTCGGCAATCGGCAGCGGGTTGCAGTCGGTCACGTGGCACTCGACTTCGCGCGCGGGGGTGTCGCTCAAGCGCTGGCGAGTGGCTTCGACCTTGGCCGCGTCGATGTCGGCGATGATGATCCTCGCCCCGCGCATTCCACAAAAATGCACGTTGCCGCCGTCGCCGCAGCCCACGTCCAGCAGCGTGTCTTCAGGCGTCACCGGGAAACCCGTGAACAGTTCGCCGGTTTGCTGGTTGAACCAGCCGCTGAGCATCGCATCGTGCAGCCCGAGCATATACGGGTCGACTTTCTCGGCGGCCGGCTCGGCGGGCGCGGGCAGGCCCGTGGTGAGTTTCTTCAAAAGGCTCAGCATGTCGGGGCTCCAGGAAGAGGAAGGACGGTTCGGGCGGCGGACAGGCGTTCAACCAGCCGGGCACCACGGTTGCGCATGGGCATTTCGACCCAGCGGTAATTGAGTTCGCTCAACAGCCCGATCAATAACAACGCACACGCCAGGGCCGGCCAGGGATGGCTTGCCGGGTCCGGCGAGCCCAAGGGGGCGAAACGAAACCACAATTCGCGCAGCAGGAAAAACACCGGGATGTGGATCAGGTAGATCCCATAGGAACGACTGCCCACCCAAGTCAGCGCCGTTTTCAGTCGACCGCGGGGCAACAGATAATCCCGATCATACGAGGCCACCCAGACCAGCACGGCGCTGAGCACGGCAATGACCCCGAGACGGTAGAACGACAAATTGAAGTGCTCGGTGGCGATCCAGGCCATCACGCTGCCAAGGCCCAGCACCAGCAGCAGGCCCAAGGGGGGGCGGCGCAACCACGTGGGCTCGAAGCGCCAGTAGCTGGGCCGCAAGCTCCAGATCGACAACAACACACCCAGCGCCAAGGCATCGGTACGAATCACCGACAACCACAGCGCCCGCCAAGTGAAGAATTGCACCAGCACCACCGCCAGCAACACCCACACCAGATAGCGACGCGAGACGAACACCAGCAACGGCAGGATCAGATAGAACTGCTCTTCCAACGACAGCGTCCAGTACACGAAGCTTGCGCCGTATTCGTACTGCATGAACGCATCGGCAAAACGCAGGTTGGCGAATTGCAGGAAACCGGCCAGCGTCGCCTGCAGGTTGGCCTGCACGCTGCCAAACGCGCCGGAGCGGTTCAGGAAGAACACCGCGAACAGCACCAGTAGCAGCCAGAGCCAGGCCGACGGCAACAGGCGAAACGCCCGGCGAATCCAGAAGTCCCGGGTGATGGCCCAGAATTGCCGGGGATTGTCGCAGCGCCGCAACTGCGGGATCAGGCTGCGTCCGATGACAAACCCGGAAATCGCGAAGAACAGGTCCACGCCCCACCACAGCTGGAAACTGTCGGCCAGGGCCGCCAGGCGCGGCCATCCGCCAGGAAATGGCATGCCTTGCAGGTGATGGAACAACACGCCGATCACCGCAACAGCGCGCAACAACTCGATGTCCATGATCCGCTTGCTGCTCATGAAGGACTCCCGGAAGAACGATCGGGTTTACGCGCGATGATGACCTGGCTCTTGGGCATGAACCGGTCCAGCCCCTGCTTGATCGCCAAGCCGTCGGGCTGCGCCAGCAGGTCCTGCCAGAGGCTCGCCCAGCGCTCCATCAACGGTGGGTACGGCGCCTGGATACGGTCGCGCACGGCCCCCTCGAGGTCCCGGCCCGCCGCCCGTTCGCTGGCCCAGAAGAAAATCATGCCCATGACCCAGAAAAATCCGCTGGCCTGACGATGCTCGATCACCAGCCCGGCGTCTTCCACCAGCGCGGCGAATCGTTCGGCAGTGAAAATCTGTACATGGTTGGGCGCTTGAAAGTAGCCCGGCGGCGCGATGCCTTGCTGCAAATGCTCGCCCACCGAAGCCGGCACGCTGAGCAGGTACTGCGCCCCGGGCCGGCCCATGCGCACCAGTTCGGCCATGAACGGCGCTGGATCATGGATATGCTCGAGCACTTCCATGCAGACGATCTTGTTCGCACAGCCATCGGCCAGGGGCAGCGGCAGGCTGTTGCTGACCAAACCCAGGAACGGCGCGGCGGCCTGGGCTTCGACCTGGCGGGCCAGGTCGCGCACCTTGTCCTGTTCGCTGTCGGTGAAGATCACGGACGCGCCCTGGCGCATTGCAAACAGGGTCGCCACGCCTTCGCCGCAGCCGACATCCAGCAAAGTATCTTCGGCCGTGATGGCAAAGCCCTTGAGCAACTCACCGGTTTCACTGCAAAACCAACCGTCGAGCATCGCGTCGTAGAGGCCGGCATCCCGGGGCGAAACGGCCGCCGTCGGCGGTGGCGAGGGTTCGACCGGAGGCCTGAGCCCGGCCAGCCATCGGCGGATCATGGTTGCTGCGCGTTCCGACGCCGCTCGGGTATGGCTTCGAAAAACGCCTGCAAACGCTGCTCGGCATTGGCCTGGCTGCAGAATTTTTCCAGGCTGCGCACGGCGTGGGCCGACATCCGGCGATAACGCTCGGGGTCGTTCTTGGCCACGTCATAACTGGCGCGATAGGCCAAACACAGCGAGTCCCAATCAGTGACATACCGCAGGGTGCGGTACGCGGCACGCGGGTCGTGGGGCCAGGCGGTCAATTCCTCGGTCGACTCCACTATGAAGGCGTTGTCAGGGTCGATGTAGTCGGCCATCGCCGTGTTCAGCGGCGCAATCGCCGGACGGCCACACGACATGAACTCCATCAACGGCAGGCACTGCCCTTCGCCGTAGGAACTGTTGACCACGTACCGTGTGGCTTCCACCAGCCGTTCGTAGTCCGCGTCCGCCAGGTAACCGTGTATCAGCACGATGCGACAGCGGTACGACTGGTTCTTGTAGACATGGTGGAGCATGTCGGTCAGCGCGGCGCTGACGTCGTGATGAGTCAGCTTGAGCACCAAGGTTGCGTCGGCAACGTCGCGAAACGTCGTGCAAAACGCGCTGATCATGTCCTTCCAGTTCTTGCGACCGTCGTAAGGATTGAACACGGAGGTGTAGATCACACCGTCCAGCAGTAACTCGCAATCCTCGGCCGGGCCGTCCAGCACCAGCGGCATACCGGCCTGATGCGCCGGTGGGCCATACGGCCGCAGGTCGGTGGTGCGGCTGTCGATCAACAGGCCGTGCAATTGCAGGCGCATGTGATCCACTGTCGGCCGCTGGGCCAGCGCCGCCCCACGGGCGGCAAAGCGGTCCCATACCGGCGCGGCGACGGCGGCGATGGGGAAGTCCGCCCCCATCACCTCGCGAACGGTTTTGACCGTGAAGCTGGAATGGGTGATCGCCATGCCGGTTGCGCCCAGGACCACCCGCCAATCGTGCCGGGGCTCGCCCTGCCAGTTTTCGGTGGGGATGGTGCTGAACTCCCAGGCAAACACCGGGATCGTCGGACAGGCGTAGTGGGCGGCGGTGCGGTGCGGCGGTGAAAACGACAGGAATACGCAATCCTCGCCGCGCCCCAGGCAATCGGCATAAAGCGGGTCGACCTCTTCGTCAGGTCGAGTCACTTCGACGACCTGCCCCAACCGCTCCAGCACCGGGCGGAACTCCTTGAGCACGAAGTAATAGCTGTACTCGGGCTTGCCGAGGTTTTCCAGGATGTTGCTCTGGTTGGTTTCCGAATAAATGATGATCAACATGAGGCGGTACCTGCCTGGGCCACCCGCGACAGCCCTTCATCACAGCCTGGCGCCGCCAGGAAATCCGCCAGGCGCTGCTGCACCGGGGCGAACCCGCAATAGCGGCGCATCCGCTCGCTCGCGGCAACGGCCATGGCCTGGTAGGCCTGCGGCTGGTGCTTGGCCATGGCGTAGCTCTGTTCATAGGCGAGTTTCAATGAACCCCAGTCGGGCCGATGGCGCAGGGTGCGATACAAGATGCGCGAGTCTTCCGGCCAGATCGTGGGTTCGCGGCTGGACTTGACGATGAAGGCTACTTCGGTATCGATGTAGTCGCGCATCGCCGTGTGGTCCGGCGCGATGGCCGGGCGGGCGCAGGACATGAATTCCATCAGCGGCAGGCACAGGCCTTCGCAACGGGACGCGTTGACGTAGAAACTCGCCGCGCCATACAGCCGGGCGAACTGTTCGTCCCCCAGGTAACCGTGCATCACCACCACCCGGCAACTGAATGGCGACAGCTGGGACAGCAGCGTCAGCAGCTCGACGTAGTAGGTCGACAGATCGTTCTGGGTCATCTTCAGCACCAGCGTGGCGTCTTCGACGTCGCGTAGCGCCCAACAGAAGGCGGTGATCAACTGATGCCAGTTCTTGCGACCGTCATCGGGGTTGAACACGCTGACGTACACGACCCCGCTGACTTGGGTCTCGACCACTTGGCGGGTGTCCGGCAGGACGGCCTGGGGATGTTCCGAGGGTACTGCCTCGACAGTCAGCGACGGCCCCCGCAGGATCCTGCTGACCGCAACGCGAACCGGCACCGGAATCAGGTCGCGGACCGCCTCGCGGTACCAGCTCAACAGGTTGTGCTTGAACAGCCACACAGGGCCCTGCTCGGCCTCGCCGGTGAAGACGCGGATGGCTTCGCGCAGGTAATGACGGGAAATGGATGCGCGCCGCCGCCAAGTCAAGGGCTGCGGCTTTGAGGCCAGGGCCGGCGACTCTCCAAGGATAGGCGCGATCAAGCCATCCGCCGACAACCCGAGGGGCCGACTGTCGATGATGCAACCCTTGATCTGCAAGGTCGTTCCCGGGTTGACCGGCCGGCTTGGGTGTTGCTCACGAACCGCCGCGAAACGCTCCCACAGTGGCGTGGGCAACACCAACACTGGGAAATCCTCGCCCAACGTCCGACGGATCGCCTCGGCCGTGTGGCTGGACAGGGTAATCACCCGGCCATGACGGGCCAGCGTGCGGCTCCAGTCATGCCGCGGGTCGTCATCCCAGTGCTCGGCCGGGATCGAATCGAACTCCCAGGCCACTACGCAGACCATCGGGCACAGCAAGTCGAGCGGGGTCTTGTGCGGGGGGGAAAACGAAAGGAACAAGCAGTCCTGTCCGGCCTGCCGCAACGTCTGATAAAGCGGATCGACCTCGTCGACCGACGACACCACATGCACCGGCCCCAGGCTTTCCAGTACGGGACGATAGGCCTTGAGCACGAAGTAATAGCTGTACTCAGGGCGGCCGAGGCTCTGGCTGATGGAGTGATCGTTTACGTCCGAGTAAAGAATGAAATTCATGGCATCCCATCATGGCGCCGCCATCCCGGCAGCCCCAACTTCATGACGGTCGAGTCACGCATCGAGCCGGCCCGGGAGCCGCCACGCGTCGTTCATCTTGCTACCCGTCTCGTTCTTGTTTTTTTAATGGTCCCGTCCCTTGCGGTTTGATCCGAAGATCGGAACCAGGGGCAAGTGTGACGAGGGGCATTCTAAACACATCCGCCAAGGGTTCGTGAACCGCTCGATGTGAATAAACCCGCTATAAATATGAGAACTGGTCAGTCACGGTTTGCGCTGTTGAAATTGCTGCGAAATTGGCACAGATTGGCAACCAAACAACTACAACAAATGCTTCGCTAAGCTGATCGTTGAGTGACTTTTCCCCGATCTTACGGAAATTTCCTACTCCATTCGCGATAGACGAAGTCACCGTAAAGAGGGCTGGTGCTTGAAAAAACGTCTGTTCGTTACGGGCCTCAGCGGTTTCGTTGGACGTCACCTCAAATCTCGACTGAACGGTCATGATTCGGCCTGGCAGGTGATGCCTGTCGCCGCGCGCTACGACCTGACGGATGCCAAGACCCTGGAGGGCCTCTGGCCCGAGGTTCCCGACGCCGTGATCCACCTGGCGGGCCAGACCTTTGTCCCTGAAGCCTTCCGCGACCCGGCACGCACCCTGAACATCAACCTGTTGGGCACCTTGAACCTGCTCCAGGCCCTCAAGGCCCGGGGGTTCACCGGCACGTTCCTGTATGTCAGCTCCGGTGACGTCTATGGTCAGGTCAGCGAAGACCGGCTGCCGATTACCGAACTGCAAGCACCCGCCCCACGCAACCCGTACGCCGTGAGCAAGCTGTCGGCCGAACTGCTGAGCCTGCAATGGGGCATGAGCGAAGGCTGGCCGGTGCTGGTGGCTCGCCCGTTCAATCACATCGGCCCCGGCCAGAAGGACAGCTTCGTCATTGCCAGCGCCGCCCGGCAAATCAGCCTGATCAAGCTGGGCCTGCAACCGGCCCGGTTGCAGGTGGGCGATATCGACGTGACCCGCGACTTCCTCGATGTCGGCGATGTGATTTCGGCCTACCTGAGCCTGCTGGAAAAAGGCGCCCCGGGGCAGGTCTACAACATCTGTTCGGGTCGCGAGCAGAGCATTCGCAGCCTGATCGAACAACTGGGCGATATCGCCCAGGTCGATGTGCAACTGATCCAGGACCCTGCGCGTCTTCGCCGCGCAGAACAGCGTCGCGTCTGTGGTAGCCCTGCCAAGCTACGACAGGCCACCGGATGGACGCCCGAAACAACAACACAACAATCCTTGCGGGCGATCCTGTCCGACTGGGAGATACGGGTACAACAAGAATGAAAAGTGCATTGATCACAGGGATCACCGGCCAGGACGGCGCGTATCTGGCCAAGTTGCTGCTCGACAAGGGTTACAAGGTCCACGGTCTGGTGGCGCGACGCAGCAGCGACTCGCGCTGGCGGCTGCGAGAGATGGGCATCGAACAAGACATCGTTTATTTGGACGGTGACATGGCCGACGCCTGCTCGGTGCAGCGGGCGGTGATCAAGTCGGCGCCGGACGAGGTGTATAACCTGGCCGCGCAAAGTTTCGTCGCGGCCTCCTGGGACCAGCCGGTGACCACCGGCATCGTCGACGGGCTGGGGGTCACCCATCTGCTCGAAGCCATTCGCCAGTTCAGTACGCAGACCCGTTTCTACCAGGCCTCCACCAGCGAAATGTTCGGCCTGATCCAGGCCGAGCAGCAGGACGAGCACACCCCGTTTTACCCACGCAGTCCCTATGGCGTCGCGAAACTGTACGGCCACTGGATCACCGTCAATTACCGGGAAAGCTTCGGCCTGCATGCCAGCAGCGGCATCCTGTTCAACCACGAATCACCGCTGCGCGGCATCGAGTTCGTGACCCGCAAGGTCACCGACGCCGCCGCGCGCATCAAGCAGGGCAAGCAGCAGGAGTTGCGCCTGGGCAATATCGACGCCAAGCGCGACTGGGGCTTTGCCGGCGATTACGTCGAGGCCATGTGGCTGATGTTGCAACAGGACACCCCCGACGATTACGTAGTGGCCACTGGCGTCACCACCACCGTGCGCGAGATGTGCAGGATCGCCTTCGAACATGTGGGGCTGGACTACCGCGACTTCGTCAAGATCGACCCGGCGTTTTTCCGCCCGGCCGAAGTCGAGGTGTTGCTCGGCAACCCAGCCAAGGCCCAACGCGTCCTGGGCTGGAAACCCCGGACTGACCTCGACACCTTGATCCGCATGATGATGGATGCGGACATGAAACGCGTCGCCAAGGAGTAGGCCATGCTCATTCCCGTGATTCTCTCCGGCGGAGCCGGGACGAGGTTGTGGCCGGTGTCCCGCGAGGGTCATCCCAAGCCTTTCATGCGCTTGCCCGACGGCCAATCGTTGCTGGGCAAAACCTACCGGCGTGCCGCGGGGTTGTTCGATGGCCGGGGCGATATCGTCACGGTCACCAATCGCGAATACTATTTCCAGAGCCGCGATCACTATCAAAGTGCTCACCTGGAGCGTCACCGTGGTCACTTCGTCCTCGAACCCACGGGCCGCAACACCGCGCCGGCCATTGCCACGGCCACCCTCGCCATTCAGGCCTTGCATGGCGACGAGGCGATCCTGGTGGTCATGCCGGCCGATCACCTGATCCAGGACGAGGCGGCCTTCCAGGCATCGGTGGCGCATGCCGTGGAACTGGCGAAGAGCGGTCACCTGGTGACCTTCGGCGTGCTGCCCTCGGCGCCGGAAACCGGATTCGGCTATATCGAACGGGGCCAGCCGCTGGACACCAAGGGCGCGGCCAAGGTCGTTCGCTTCGTCGAAAAGCCCGACTTGCCGACCGCCACGCAGTATCTGGAAAGCGGCCGTTTCTTGTGGAACTCAGGAATGTTCTGCTTCTCGGTCAAGACCCTCTTGGCGGAGTTGCAAGCCCACGCCCCCGAGCTGCTGGAACAGGCGCGCGCCTGTGTCACGGCCAGCACGGCGGTGGAAACCTCAGGGTGCTTGCAGCAGGAGTTGTCCGCGGCGCATTTCGCCGACATGCCAGACATCTCCATCGACTATGCCCTGATGGAGCGCTCCGCCAATGTCGTGGTGATCCCGGCCACATTCGATTGGAGCGATATCGGCTCCTGGAGCGCCGTCGCCGGCCTGGTGCCCGCCGACGCGCAGAACAACCGCGCCACCGGCGAGGCCCTGTTCATCGACAGCCAGCACAACTTCGTCCAGAGCGAAGGCCGTCTGGTGGCGGCCCTGGGCGTGGAAAACCTGATCATCATCGACACCGCCGACGCCGTGCTGGTGGCCCATGCCGACCGCGCCCAGGATGTGCGCCGCGTCGCCCGGCAACTCAAGGACAAGGCGCACGAAGCCTATCGCCTGCATCGCACGGTCAGCCGCCCATGGGGCAGTTATACCGTGCTCGAAGAAGGGCCACGCTTCAAGATCAAGCGCATCGTGGTCAAGCCTGGCGCGTCGCTGTCGCTGCAAATGCACCACCATCGCAACGAACACTGGGTGGTGGTCGAAGGCATGGCCAAGGTCACCAACAATGGCTCGGGTTCGCACTTGGTCGCCAAGAATGAATCGACCTTCATCCCGGCCGGACACAAGCATCGCCTGGAGAATCCCGGCGTGATCGATCTGGTGATCATCGAAGTGCAAAGTGGCGAATATCTGGGGGAAGACGACATCGTTCGCTTCGAAGACCACTACGGCAGGGTCGACGCATGTTGCTGAGCTTGCCCCACTCCCTGTGGAATTACCGCGGCTTCGTCCTGGGCAGCGTCAAGCGCGAGTTCCAGGCGCGGTATCGCAACTCGTTGTTCGGCGCGTTGTGGACGGTGCTCAACCCGTTGTCGATGATCCTCGTCTACACGGTGATTTTTTCCCACATCATGCGTGCCCGCCTGCCCGGGGTCGAAGATGGCATGGCCTATAGCGTCTACCTCTGCGCCGGGCTGCTGACCTGGGGCTTGTTCGCGGAAATCACCACCCGCAGCCAGGGCATGTTCCTGGAAAACGCCAACCTGCTGAAAAAGATCAGCTTCCCCCGGATCTGCCTGCCGGTGATCGTGCTCTTCAACGCGGGCATCAACTTCGCGATCATCCTTGGGCTGTTTCTCGGTTTCCTGTTGATCACCGGACGCTGGCCAGGCATGACCTTGCTGGCCCTGGTGCCGCTGCTGGCCCTGCAAGTGATGTTCGCCGCCGGGCTGGGCATGCTGCTGGGGATCCTCAATGTGTTTTTCCGCGATGTCGGGCAGCTGTTCGGCATTTGCCTGCAATTCTGGTTCTGGCTCACGCCGATCGTCTACCCGATGACGATCCTGCCGCCGTCGATCCAGCAACTGCTCGCTTTCAACCCCATGACCGCCCTGATGCAGAGTTACCAGAACCTGTTCCTCTATAACCAGTGGCCGGTCTGGAGTTCGCTGGTGCCGCTGCTGGCGCTCGCCCTGCTGTTGTGCGCCCTGGGCTTGCGCATGTTTCGCCGGCGCGGCGGTGAAATGGTGGATGAACTCTGATGGGACATTTGCGTGTCACCGGCCTGGGCAAGGCCTACAAGCAGTATCCGAACCTCTGGAGCCGGCTGTTGGAGTGGTTGATTCCCTTTTCCCGCCAGCGTCACCACCTGCACTGGATCCTCCAGGGCGTGGATTTCGAGATACAGCCCGGGGAAGCCGTTGGCATCGTCGGGGTCAACGGCGCCGGCAAAAGTACGTTGCTCAAGATGATCACCGGCACCACCCAACCCACCTGCGGCCACATCCAGCTACAAGGCCGCGTTGCCGCGTTGCTGGAACTGGGCATGGGCTTTCATCCGGACTTCACCGGTCGCCAGAACGCGTTCATGGCCGGTCAGTTGCTGGGCATGCAGGTGGAGGAAATCGAAGCCCTGATGCCCGAGATCGAGGGCTTCGCCGAAATCGGCGAGGCCATCGACCAACCGGTACGCACCTATTCCAGCGGCATGCAGATGCGCTTGGCGTTCAGTGTCGCCACCGCCCGGCGCCCGGACATCCTGATCGTCGACGAAGCGCTGTCGGTGGGCGATGCCTACTTCCAGCACAAGAGCTTCGAGCGCATCCGCAGCTTCCGCAAGGCCGGCACCACGCTGCTGATCGTGTCCCATGATCGCTCGGCGATCCAGTCGATCTGCGACACCGCCATCCTGCTCGAACACGGGCGCATGGCCATGCGCGGCAAGCCGGAAGAGGTGATGGATTACTACAACGCGATGCTGGCCCAGCGCGAAGGCCAAGTGGTCCGCCAGGAAATGCTCGCCAACGGTCAGGTGCGGACCATTTCCGGCACCGGCGAGGCCGGCATCGTCGATGTGCAGTTGCTCAACAACCAGGGGCAGTCGGTGGAAGTGGCCGAGATCGGCCAGCCAATGGTGTTGCAAGTGCGGGTTGAAATCCGCCAGGACATCGAACGGCTGGTACTGGGCTTTCTGATCAAGGACCGCCTGGGCCAGCCCATGTACGGCATCAACACCCATCGCCAGGACAAGGCCGTGACCGACCTCAAGGCCGGCGAACAGATCACCTTCCGTTTCAGTTTCGACATGCGCCTGGGCAAGGGCAATTACTCCGTCGCGCTCAGCCTGTCGCGGCTGGACTCGCACCTGGACCGTAATTTCGAATGGCGCGACTACGGATTGGTGTTCCACGTGATCAATAATCGCCAGGAGGATTTCGTCGGCTGTTCCTGGCTCCAGGCCCGGACCAGTATCCAGCGTTCGAGCCAGACGGCCGTCGAGGCGGTGCCGCAAAAGGAGTTGCCATGAGCCGTCTGTTGGTGGATTGCACCTATGTATACGATCACCCGAATGACAACTCCGGCATCCAGCGAGTAGTGCGCAACGTCATTCGCGAACTGCCGGCCAGGGACCACGAACGCGAATGCATTCCCGTGGTGATGCTGCAGGGCAAGCTGTACGAAGTGAAAAGCCTGGCCCCCCTGCCATCGAATGGGCTGGATCTGGCTGACCTGCGGGCACGGTTGGTGCAGTTCGCCAACCTGTTCTGGCTCCGGCAGCGGACCCTCGAACGGTGGCGCCCCTTCAACCAGTCGATCTGGGCTCGCCGCTTCTTGTACATTGCCTGCCGGCTGTTCGCCCTGGCATGCCTCAACCTCCCCATTCGAATCCTTGATCGCCTACTAAGACGCGAACCGCCCCCCTCACGCAGCGTACCGCTGAAGCATCGGGCCGGTGATCAACTGGTGTTGCTGGATTCTTCCTGGCACTCGGGCTTTTTCCCCCTGGCCGAACAGCTCAAGCGTGATGGCGTCGGGATCATCTCGGTGATCTATGACCTGATTCCCCTGACCCATCCGCAATTCTGCGATGCCGGACTGGTCAAGGTGTTCAACCATTGGTTCGACTGGATCGCTCGCACCGCCGACGGCTACATCGCCATTTCCACCACCATCCGCGACCAGCTTCGCCAGGAATTGGTCCGGCGCATTGGCGAGCAAGAGGTGCGCAAGCGCTGGTTCGACTATTTCCACCTGGGCAGCGAACTGGACCTGGTTGACGCCACCCAACCCGTCGACCCGCACTTGCTGCGACTGTTCGAACAACCCGAACCGGTATTCCTGATGGTCAGCACCATCGAGCCGCGCAAGAACCACGCTTACCTGCTCGATGCCTTCGAACGGGCCTGGGCCGCCGGTTCACAAGCGCGGCTCTGCATCGTCGGCAAGATCGGCTGGAAATGCGAAGCCCTGATCGAGCGCATTCAACGCCATCCGCAGCTCGACAGCCGCCTGTTCATGTTCAACAACCTGGCGGACCAAAGCCTGGAACACGCCTACCGACACGCCACGGCGCTGGTGTTCCCGTCCTATGTGGAGGGCTTCGGCCTGCCGTTGGTAGAAGCCATGCAACGCGGCTTGCCGGCGATGGGCAGCGACATTGAAGTGTTTCGGGAAATCGGCGGAGAGTTCATGGCCTATTTCGATCTCGACGATCCCCAAAGCCTGGCGAACCTGGTCATCGACATGGAGCGCACCGGGGTATTCCCGGCCAAGCGCAACCTGGATCAATGGCAATGGCTGAGCTGGCGCCAGGCCAGTGCGCAATTGGTGGAGCGAATCGAGGGCCACATTATTGGTGCAGCGATCGTCGACAGGGAAACAACATGCGGATAGCCCTCAACGCACGCATTCTCCAGGCGCCCCGCACCGGCATCGGCCACTACGTAGCGGAACTGGCGACTGCCTTGGCGCGGGAACCGGATGTCCAGCTGTCGCTGTTCCACGGCTGGGGCTGGAGCCCGCTATTACCGCCAACAGCCAAGCCAGGCTATTCCAAGCTGAGCCCGTTGCTGCGACGGGTTCCGGGCGCCTACCAAGCGCGGCGCTGGCTGGAGCAGAAACGCTTCGATCAAGGCCGTTCGAAGGCTATCGACCTGTATCACGAACCCAGCCTGTGGCCGTTGGCTTTCGAAGGGCCGACGGTGATCACCCTCCATGACCTCACGCACCTGCGCTACCCCGAGACGCAGCCACCGGCACGCCTGAAGGAAATCGAGCGACGGCTCAGCCGCGCAGTGGAACAGGCCCAATTGATTCTGACCGACTCGCAATTCATCGCCGATGAAGCCCAGCAATATTTCGGCATTCCCGCCGAGCGCCTGAGGGTCGCGCCGCTGGGGGTGGCGACACGTTTCCACCCGCGCGAACCGGAAGCGATCGACAGCGTGCTCAAGGCCCATGGGCTGGAGCACGGCCGATATTTTCTCTGTGTCGGCACCCTGGAGCCACGCAAGAACCTGTCATTGGCCTTGCGCGCCCATGCCGGGCTTCCTGAGTCCATACGTCAGGCTTTTCCTTTGTTCATTGTAGGAATGAGCGGATGGCAACAGGCACAGCTCAATGATGAGTTGAAACGCGCCCTGGCTGATGGTCATGTCTGTCTGGCGGGTTACCTGCCTGACGAACAGGTCGCCCAGTTGTTGGCGGGGGCACGGGCATTGGTTTTCCCGTCGTTCTACGAAGGCTTTGGCCTACCGGTGCTTGAAGCCATGGCCAGCGGCACGCCGGTAATGACCACCCGCTGCTCGGCGATGCCGGAAGTGGCCGGGGCGGCTGGCATTTATTGCGAGCCCGACGATCCACAAGGCATGCGCGACGCCATGCAGCGGTTGATTGAGGATCGCCCGCACTGGCAGGCGTGTCGGGAAGCAGGCTTACAACAGGCAGCGCTGTTTTCCTGGGAGCGCTGTGCAAAGGTCACTGCCCACGCGTATCGCCAGGTCTTGGGAGGTTGAATGCGAGTCCTGCACTTTTACAAAAGTTATTTGACTGACTCCATGGGCGGTATCGCACAGGTCATTTTCCAGCTGTGCGACAGCAGTGACCAACTGGGTATCGATAACACCGTGCTCACGTTGAGCGAACATCCCGCACCGGGTCCGATCCAGCTTCGACAGCATGTCGTCCATCAAGCCCGAATGGACTTCCAACTGGCGTCCACGGGTTTCTCCTACAGCGTTTTCAAGAAATTCCGTGAGCTGGCCGCCGAAGCGGACATCATTAATTTCCACTTTCCTTGGCCATTCATGGACCTGGTGCACTTTTGCAGTGCCGTGAAAAAACCCTACGTCGTAACCTACCATTCGGACATCGTTCGCCAGCGGCAGCTGCTCAAGCTTTATCGGCCGCTGATGAAACGTTTCCTGGACGGCGCCGATCGCATCGTCGCGGCCTCGCCTAACTATGTGCATACCAGCGATGTGCTCAAGGAATACAGCGCCAAGACCCGGATCATCACCTACGGCCTGAACAAGACGAGTTATCCACAGCCTGATGCCGAGCGCATGGCGGGATGGAAGGCAAAACTGGGTGAGCGGTTCTTTTTGTTCGTGGGGGTGATGCGTTATTACAAAGGCCTGCACATTCTGCTCGACGCCCTCAAAGGCGTGGATTACCCCGTGGTCATCGTGGGTGCCGGGCCTCTGGAAAAACAACTGCATGCCCAAGCCGCGGCACTGGGCTTGCGCAACTTGCATTTCCTCGGCCGCCTCGGGGACGAAGACAAGGTTGCATTGCTGGAACTGAGTTATGCCATCGTATTCCCTTCACATTTGCGCTCTGAAGCCTTTGGCATTTCACTGCTTGAAGGCGCGATGTTCGGCAAGCCTATGATCTGCAGCGAAATCGGCACCGGCACCAGCTACATCAACATCCACGACGAAACCGGCCTGGTAGTGCCACCAAGCAGCCCAGAGGCCTTCCGCGAGGCGATGCGTACCCTGTGGGAAAACCCGGCACAGGCCCAGATAATGGGTGCCAGGGCCGAAGCTCGTTACCGCCAATTGTTCACGTCCGAAGAGATGGGCCGCAAGTGGGTGCAGTTGTATGAGGAATTGCTGGAGGAAAAGGCGCTTTCCTACGCATGAATCGCTGCGGTGAGGGGCCTATCTATCCTGTGGGAGCATAGCTTGCTCGCGAAACAGGCACCTGGATCTCTAAAAGACCGCAGTGCTCCCATCGCGGGCAAGCCTTGCTCCCACAGGGCAGAGATAAATCTTCTCGTCACCAGGTTCCGTTTCAGGCGTGCTTTTGCAACCCGACAACCGTACGCGGCATGCCCACGAACCCGGGCAAGGCTTCGATCCGCCCCAGCCAGGCCCGCACATTGGCGTAGCCCTCCAACGACACATTGCCTTCCGGTGCGTGGGCGATGTAACTGTAGCCGGCGATGTCCGCGACGGTCGCCGCGTCACCCGCCAGGAAAGCACGGGCGCTCAATTCTTGATCAATGACGTTCAACACAGTGTGGGATCGGGCAATCACGTCCTCAGCGTTGTAGGCCGCGCCAAACACTGTGATCAGCCGCGCCGAGGCCGGCCCCGCATGGATCGGCCCGGCCGCCGCCGACAACCAGCGCTGCACCCGGGCGGCACCGACTGGATCGGTGGGCAGCCAGCGGCCCTTGCCATATTTTTGCGCCAGGTACACGAGGATCGCGTTGGAGTCCGCCAGCACCACACCGTTATCATCGATGACCGGTACTTGGCCAAACGCATTGAGCGCAAGGAAATCCGCCTGTTTGTGCGCGCCCTTGGCCAAGTCGACAAAGATCTCCTCGACCGGCAGTTCAAGTAACGACAGCATCAGTTGAACGCGATGGGAATGGCCGGAAAGCGGGAAGTGATAGTGCTTGATCGGGTTCATGGTCGACTCCGCTGGAAGTGACGCCATCAGCACAACGGCGTCGATGGGGTCATCTTCCGCCCAAGGCAAAAACAAGAGAATCACCTGCAGATGCAATCCATTGTTTCAGCCAGAGAAACAATGCTTCAGCCGCTCAAGGCTGGATGTTCGCGCAATGCACTGACAACAAAATCGACAAAACTGCGGACCCGCGCCGGCGCATTGCGCCCGCCTTGGTACACCACATGGATCGGCAGCGGCGGCAATTCGAAATCGGCCAGGACGATTTCCAGCTCACCGGCGGCCACGTTGCCCGCCACCTGATAAGACAGGATTCGCGTCATCCCCAGTCCCTGACAAGCGGCGGTAATCGCCGCCTGGTTGGCCGTCACTACCAACCGCGGCACGGGCCGGACGGCCAACGGTTGGCCTGAATCGATGAAGGTCCAGCTTTTGACCTGGCCAATGGCCGATGACGCCACCACGGGCATTCGCTCCAGGTCATCCGGATGCCGGGGCCGCCCGTGGCGCGCGAAGAAATCCGGGGAGCCGCACACCACCCGCCGCACTTCACCGACCCGCACGGCGTGCAGGTTGCTGTCCGGCAGCTCGCCAATGCGCAGGGCAACGTCGATGCCCTCCTCTACCAGACTGACCGTGCGGTCCAACAACAAGGCGTTGATGCTGACCTCAGGGAATCGGTGCAGGTAATCCACTAGCAGCGGCGTGACGAACAATTGCCCAAACAGTACCGGCGCGGTAATCGTCAACTGCCCGCGGGGCTGGACGTGACTGCCAGCCGCCGAATCCTCGGCTTCCTGCAAATCGTTCAGGATCCGCCGACAGTCCTCGAGAAAGCGCTGGCCGGCTTCGCTCAGGTACACGTTGCGAGTGGTACGGACCAGCAGTGGCGTGCCGATGCGTTGCTCCAACGCCGCCACCGCCCGCGTAACGCTGGCCGCCGACAGGCCCAGGCGCCGCGCCGCCGACGAAAACCCCGACGCCTGGGCCACGGCGAGGAAAACCTGCATTTCCTGGAACCTGTCCATCCATCCCCCGATGAGAAATCCTGATACAAGTTTTCTGCACGCCTCAAAGCAGCGCGACACGGCCATTGTAGGGGCCTGTGCCAGTGAACCACAGCGTAGCGCAGCCGAACACCGGGCCATTGGCCCGGCCAGGGACGACAGCCCTTGCTACCATCCATCTTCATGACAGTTTCATGACCGACGGAAGACCCCTGTGGGAGCGAGCCTGCTCGCGATGGCGGTGTGTCAGTCACTATGAACTCAGCTGATCCGGCGCTATCGCGAGCAGGCTCGCTCCCACAGGGGCAGTGTCCGTTCAGTAGAATGACTTCAACCGAAAGGCCTGCTTTTGTGAACGTTCTTTATCGCGCTTCAACCCATCCCCGCGCCTCGCTCATCGCCCTGATTGGCTGCGTATTGATGGTCCCCATGGGCCTGCGTCTCGCCCTGGGTTGGTCCGACCCGCTGGGTTATCTCTCGGACCTGGGTATCGGCGGGTTGTTGATCGTGCTGCTCCATCGCCGTCCCGGGTGGCTGGCATTCCCGGTATTACTGGCCTGGAGCGCATTGACCCTGGCCAGCATCGAGCTGGTCAGCGCGGTCGGGCGGATGCCCAGTCCTTCGGATATTCATTACCTGACCGACCCGCAGTTCGTTGAAAACTCCACCAGCGGCGGCTTCGCCCATCCGTGGCTGGCCGCGATCCAGTTGGCAGCCCTGGCGTTGTGGCTGGTGAGCCAATGGTCCTGCCGCCCCCACCAGGCGCCACGCTTGCCGCGCCGCGCCTGGGCCGTGCCGGTGTTGCTCTTGCTGAGCCACGGCGCACTGCAAGCCTGGCGCCCCAGTGAGGCGGACCAATGGAATGTGTTCAACCTGCCCCACCAACTCGTCACGGCGGGGATCGCCGCCGGGCAGGACCAAGCCCGGCAATGGCTCGATGGCGACACCGTTGACCCAATCCCGCCCATGGAAGGGCTGACCCGCCTGGACCTCGATGGCCGCAAATTGCTGGCCGAACCGGGGCGTGCGCGCAACGTGCTGGTTATCGCCCTGGAAGGCATTCCCGGCGCCTATGTGGGTGCCAATCGCCAGGCCTTGAGAAGCAGCTACCAGGAAAACCTGATGCCACACCTCAGCGCCTGGGCCGAGCGCGGCATGAACACCCCCGATTACGTCCTGCACAGCCACCAGACCATTCGTGGCTTGTACGCGATGCTGTGTGGCGATTACGACAAGCTCGACGACGGCACGCCCAAAGGCGTCGAAATGCTCAACCAGACCCAGCGCAACCAAGCCTGCCTGCCGGCCCAGTTGCGCCAGAACGGCTTTTCCACGCATTTCCTCCAGGGCGCGGGCCTGCGCTTCATGGCCAAGGACCGGATCATGCCGCACATCGGCTTCGACACGACCCTGGGCATGGAGTGGTTCACGCGCCCCGCCTATCTGGAATTTCCTTGGGGCAAGGACGACAAGACGTTCTTCGAAGGCGCGCTGGACTACGTCGGGCAACTGCAACAAGCGAACAAGCCCTGGATGCTGACTCTGCTGACCGTGGGCACGCACCAGCCCTACTCCGCGCCAGACGACTACCTGCAACGCTACGACACGGCCAAGCAGGCGGCGGTGGGTTACCTGGACGACGCACTGGCGAACTTCCTGGCGGGCCTGGAACGCCAGGGCATCCTGGACAACACCCTGGTGGTCATCACCTCGGACGAATCCCATGGCATCGACGATGTGCGGCTGGCCTCGTCCTGGGGGTTCAACCTGACGCTGGCGCCGGAACCCTTGCCCCGGATCAAGTCAGGCACCTACGGGCATGTGGACCTGACCGCCTCGATCCTCGATTACTTCGGCTTTGCGGTGCCCAAATCGTTGTCCGGCCGCTCGATGTTCAGGGACTACCCGACGGGTCGGGAAATCATGTCGTTCACCAACGGCAAGCTGCGCTACCACGATGGCAAGGGCACGTTTACCGAATGCGATTTCCTCCAGCATTGCCGTGACTACACTAGCGAAGGCTTCATCGCCGACCGCGTCATCTATGGCGGGCAATACAGCGGCCAGCGTGCCCGATTGATCAGCGCCCGGGCCACCGCCCTGGACCAGACACTGTTGCGCACGCCCTTGAACCAGCATTATCAGTTCGGCAGCACGGACAAAATCCCGTTGCCGGCCCAGGTCACCAACGACTGGACCGACAACCTGATCGGTGCCCAATACCTGGAAATGCCCAAGGGCTCGCAGACCCGCGTCAGCCTGACCATCCGAGCCGTGGAAGCTGACCATGCCGCCTACATTTCCCTCAAGGCCAAGGAGTTCGAGCAGGATGTGCCGATGGACCTGCCGACCGAGGTGGCGGTGACACCCGACCAACCACTGGTGATGAACATCAGTTTCGACAACCCACAGCAGCGCAAGGCGTTTTCCTTCCATCTGCTCGGTCATGGGGTCGGCGCCATCGAGATCAGCGACTTCAGCGTCGTGACCGAACTGCTGGATCAGGCAAGCCAGACGGACCAGCCGCAATACCTGGACGATATGCAGGAAGACAGCGAGGTCCAATCCGGCTGAACAAAAAACGCGCAGCCATGGCTGCGCGTTCCAATGTTCGGAGTCGGACTTGATCAATGTTTGATCAATAGCATGATTTCAAATGCATTCAATGCCGCCCCGCGCAGCAGTTGGTCGCCGCTGATGAACACGTCCAACCCGTACTCGCCGTAGATCAGGTTGTAGCGAATCCGTCCGACTTCCACCGCGTGTTTGTAGGTCGAGGTCATGGGCATCGGATAAGCGCCGTATTCCGGCTCATCCACCACTTCAACCCCTGGCGCGTTGCGTAACAGCTCGCGCACCTGCGCCAGCGACTGGATGGGGGTGTTGAAGCGCAGGCTGAGACTTTCGGCATGGGAACGCAAGGTCGGCACCCGGACCGCGGTGGTGCTGATCGCCAATGCCGGTTCATCGAGCACCTTGCGCAACTCCCAGACCACTTTCATTTCTTCACGGGTGTAACCGTTGGCTTCGAACGAGTCGACCTGGGGAATCACGTTGAAGGCCAGGTTATGGGCGAAGTGCTCGCTGTCATCGCGGTCGCCATAGTCGCTGAAGGACTTGGCCTTCTCCCGCAGTTCCAGCATCGCCGGCTGTCCCGCCCCACTGGCCGCCTGGTACGTAGAGATGATCACGCTCTGCAGCCCGAACGCGTCATGCAGCGGACCCAGCACCATCAGTGCGATGGCTGATGAGCAATTGGGATTGGCGACCAATTTCTCGCCCCTGTAGCGCTGCCCATTGATGGGCGGTACGAGCAAAGGGATATCGTTGTGATAACGGAACGCCGATGAGTTATCGATGACGTAGGAATTTTCCGCCAAGCGCTCACCGTATTCCAAGGCAAAGGCCCCGGAAACACACAGGAAAACGATATCGCACGCGGCGCAACCTTCAAGGGAAAAAGGCTCGATCAGATGTCGCGCCCGCCCCACCGCCAAGCGCTTGCCGGCCGAACGCCCCGAGGCCATGCAGACCACTTCATAGTCGGTATCTTCAAGCAATTGCAGCATGGTCATGCCCACTGCACCGGTGCAGCCCACCACGGCGATTTTCTTCATTTTCCGTCCCTTATCCACCTTTGCAAGGCTCAACCGTCTCGGTGTCCCTGATTGCCTGCGATCGATTGTAGGGAGACGGGCCCGTCCGCTACAGTGCGGCGCAAGACAATAAACGGTGGAATCACGCCAAATGCACGCTCACCCCGGAACCGTGGCGATCCTGGTTTATGAAGGCTTGTGTGTATTCGAATTTGGCATCGCCCTGGAGATTTTCGGCCTGCCGCGCCCGGAACTGGATGTAGCGTGGTATGACCACCAAATCGTCGCCGTCGATCCAGCACCGATGCATGCGCTGGGCGGCCTTCGGATAGCCGTCGACGCGGGGCTCGAAGCCTTGGACAGCGCGCGAACCGTCATCATCCCCGGCTGGCGCAGCCACCACGAACCGCCTCCCGAGGCGTTGCTGCAAGCGCTGCGCCGCGCCCACGCCCGCGGCGCACGCCTGTTGTCGATCTGCTCGGGGGTGTTTGCCCTGGCCGCCACCGGGCTGCTCGACGGCAAGACCGCGACCACCCATTGGCAATTCTGCGCGGAACTGGCCGAGCGATTCCCGCTGATCAAGGTTGATCCAAACGTGCTGTATGTCGATTCCGGACCGTTGATCACCTCAGCCGGCAGCGCGGCGGGCATTGACGCCTGCCTGCACCTGATCGCCCGGGATTTCGGCACGCATGTCGCCAACTCCGTGGCCCGTCGCCTGGTCATGGCGCCGCAACGGACCGGCGGCCAGGCGCAATTCATCGTCGCCCCCGTAAGCAAGTCGCCACGCAACGAACTGAGCCGCGTCCTGCAGTGGCTTCGCGAGCACCTGGATCAACCCTTGAGCGTCTGCGACATGGCGGCCCGCGTCGCCATGAGCGAGCGCACCTTCCTGCGGCGCTTCGTCGAGACCACCGGCCTGCCGCCCAAGACCTGGCTGCAACAGGAACGCTTGAACCGGGCCCGGGAGCTGCTGGAAAGCACCGACCAGAGCACGGCCGGCATCGCCCAGGCTTGCGGCTATCGGTCGGTGGAAAGTTTCCGCGCCGCGTTCCGCAACGCTGTCGGTTTGCCGCCCACCGCCTATCGCGAACGATTCGGCAGCGGCGCGCCCCGCCCACAGCAGGCCCGGGGCTAATCCAGCAACCGGTGCAGCTTGGCGTACTGCAACAGCATGATGGTCTTGCCGTCGCAAATTTCCCCGGTCTCGATCATGCCCAAAGCCTGGTCGAGGGACAGCTCCAACACTTCGATCTCCTCGCCTTCGGCTTCCAGGCCACCGCCTTCGTGCTGCTTGTCTTCGTCAAAATATTCGCCGACGAAAAAATGCACCCGCTCAGTCACCGAGCCCGGGCTCATGAAGGCGTCGAACACCTTGCGCACGTCCTGGATGATATAGCCGGTTTCCTCCTGGGTTTCCTTGCGGATGCAGGTGTGCGGATCGTCGTTGTCCAACAGGCCGGCGCAGGTTTCTATCAACAGGTCATCGTGCCCGTTGACGAAGGCCGGGAAACGGAATTGCCGGGTCAACACGACCGTTTGCTTGGCCTTGCTGTAGAGCAGGATGGTGGCGCCGTTGCCGCGGTCATAGGTTTCGCGCGTCAGTTCGCGCCATTGGCCGTTGCGGCCGAGGTAGTCATAGGTGGTCTTGCGCAGCACATACCAGTCGTCCGAGAGGACTTCGACGTGCTTGATGCGTACACGGTCCTTGATGCCGATTGCCTGTGTCATTTACCCACTCCGTTCAAGGTCAAAAGTCTCCTTTGGAACCCAATGCTGTTCACTTGAGAGAAATGATGGACCTGTGGCCAGAGATTGCTCCCGCTCGGCTGCGAAGCAGTCGTAAACCGGCGTGGGCGGTATGCCTGATGCTCCGCATTAGGCAGGTTTTGGGGCCGCTTCGCGGCCCAGCGGGAGCAAGCTCCCTCGCCACGGGTTTGTCGATTGCCTTAAGTGAACAGCATTGCATTTAGAACCCTATTACAACGATGCAGGGACGCGTGGCAATGCTCGTTTGTGGGCTGTCTTGAGGTAGGCGCCTTCAATGATCTGTCGCGCCTGCGGCGACACCTCTTCACCCATCAGGTACGCATCGATTTCCTCATAGCTACAGCCATACGCCACTTCATCCAACTTACCGGGCGCCAGGTCTTCCAAATCCGCGGTCGGCGCCTTGCGCACCAGGTACGCGGGGGCACCCATCGCGTCGGCCAATAATCTCACCTGGGTTTTCGTCAGCCCGGACAGCGGTGCCAGGTCGCAAGCGCCGTCGCCGAACTTGGTGAAGAACCCCATCACCGCCTCCGCCCCATGATCGGTTCCCACCACCAATCCGTTGCTCAAGTTGGCAATGGCGTATTGCGCCAGCATCCGTGCACGGGCCTTGGCGTTGCCTTTGGTAAAGTCGGTGAGTTCGGCCGAAGATTGCAAGCCGTCGATGGCGATACTGCCCATCAGCCCGTCGACACACGCGGCGATGTTGCTGGTGGTGATCGCGTCCGGTCGGATGAAGTCAAGGGACGCCTGGGCGTCCTGCTCATCGGCCTGGGCCTTGTACGGCAGTCGGACGGCGATAAACCGCGCCGCGTAGTCTTCCCCCCGCAGTTGCTCCACCGCCAACTGGCACAGGCGGCCGGCGGTGAGCGAGTCGACGCCGCCGCTGATCCCCAGCACCAGGGACTGGCAGCCCGACTCGCGCAGGATCTGCTTGATGAACTCGACCCGGCGAGCAATCTCAGTGGCTTCGCCACCCCGAGTAAGTTGGCGGTCGATGCCCAGCTCCCGGGCAATGCGTTCTTGCGCGAGCGTAGTCATATCAGGCTCCCATTTGTGGATTGATCAGGGCGACGTTGAACACTTGGGCGGCGTAGCGCAGGAACGAGGCATCCTCGCAGACGTTCTTGATCGGATCGTCGGAGAACTTCACCACCGGTTCGCCGTGGACCCGCACCAGTTTCATGACAATGCTCAGCGGTTCGACACCGTCGACATCACAGGCCAGGCTGGTGCCCATGCCAAAACCGAATTTGGCCTTGCCGCGAACATGACGCAGGATCGGCAGGCACTTCTCGAAATTGAGGCCATCGGAGAACATCAGGTCCTTGGTGCGCGGGTCGATGCCCAGCTCCTGGTAACGCCCCAGCACCTTGTCCGCCCAGACGATCGGGTCACCGGAATCCTGACGCAGGCCGTCATAGAGCTTGGCAAAGTACAGGTCGAAATCCTTGAGGAAAAAGTCGGTACTGATGCAGTCCGTCAAGGCGATACCGAGGCGGCCGCGATACTCGCGCACCCAATTTTCCAACGCCGCGTTCTGGCTCTCGCGCAAACGCCCGAGTTGCTGGTGCACCATCAGCCATTGGTGGGCCATGGTGCCGATCAGGGGGAGATCGAACTCGTAAGCCAGGTGCGCGTTACTGGTGCCGACAAAGACGCCAGGAAAATCGCTGCGCATGACGTTCACCACTTCACGCTGGGCCCTGAACGACAGCCGCCGCCGGGTGGAGAAGTCTGAAACGCGAAACTCGGCGAGCTCTTCACGGCTGGCATTTTTCTCCAGCCATTCGAACTTCTGGTACAGCTTGCGAGTGACGTCGGCCAACTCGACTTCGGGGTACTTCTCGCGGTTGCGCAGTTCGCTGACCATCGCCAATACCGGTTGCTCGAACATGATGCAGTGCAGCATCGGCCCACGGACGCGGATGTGCAGTTGGCCGTCGACTTCCGAAACGTGGATGTAGCGCAAATTGAAGCGAAACAGGCCGAGAAACTGCTCGAAGTCCGGTGTCAGGTACTCACGGAAACGCTTGTTGAACAAAAACCGCTGCTCTCCCTCGCGCAGTTGCAACCCGGCGAGTTTTTCCAGTTCGACACGAATGTCCGGGATCAGGTGACCGAGCCGCTCCTTGGAACGCACGATGAACTGGTATTCCACCTCGACATTCGGGTGCTGGTGCAAGACCGCCTGCATCATGGTGAAGGTGTAGTAGTCGGTATCCAGAAGACTCTGGATGGTGCCGCTGTTTGTGTCGAATGCACTGTCCATGTCTGTTCCTTATGCGTTTGCCAAGCGGAGGATGTCTTCGCGCGTCGCGGCGACCGAGATGCCCGCTTGCTGCATGTCGGCAATGGCTTGAACGGCCCCCTGCTCACTGATGGCCCGGCAGGCCGGAAGGTGAACGATCACCTTGAAGCCAGCGGCGGCCAGTTGCAGCGCGGTGGTCTTGACGCAGAAGTCCAGCGCCAGCCCACCAACGATGACCTGCTCCACAGCCTGGCCTTTGAGGTACTCGATCACCCCGGTGGACAGCTTGCCGTGCAGGTCGTGGTAGCAGGCGCCGTACGGGTGCAGATCGGGCTCGACGCCCTTCCAGACGAAATAGTCGTAGTCGTAGGGGGGCGGCAGTTGGTCCAGCAAGGCGAAACCTTCGGTGCCGGGGACGCAGTGGCTGACCCAAGTGATGTCGGCGTGCTCCAGCCCGGTCGGCACGAACATCTGTGCGTGATCGGCGACCACCCAAGGGGCCTTGGGCGAATGGGCGTCCTTGCTGCCGATGCGGAGGCTGGCCAGGGACGCGATGAAATTCAGCTCACCGGCAATCTGGTCACCGCCCGGCACCGGGAGCTCATCGGGGCATAGCGGCGTGAAGCTCTTTTGCGCATCGACATCGAAAGAAGCGGTTTTCCGGGTCAGGCTGTTCATGCTGGGTTTCTCCTCTTCATGGCCACGAGAGTACATAAGGTGTACTTTCATAACAAGCTATTCGGAGAAATATTTTTGATGATTCATTCTTATCCAATGAAGTCGCACCAAAAAAGCAGGTTTACGTCAAAAAGATTTTGCTGCTAGAGTACATGTCGCGTACCAAAAGAGGATAAGCCATGTTCGAGATTGCCCTGTATGGCGGTGCCTTCAATCCCCCTCACGCCGGCCACGCCCAAGTGATGATCGAGGCCTCACGCCAGGCCAGGCGCGTGCTGGTGGTCCCCAGCTTCCGGCATCCTTATGGCAAGCGAATGGTCGACTATGAGGTGCGCCTGAACTGGCTGGAATCGATCGTCGAGAACGTGCAGCCGCTGTGTTGCGCCGAAGTGCGTGCAAGTCGGGTGGAGCAAGTCGTGGCCCGTGGCGTCGAAGGCGCCATCTACAGTTACACCCTGCTCGCCCACCTCGCCGACAGCCTGGCCCTGGACGGCAAGCGGATCGCGTTGGTGGTGGGCCAGGATGTCGCGGATTCGCTGCCGACCTTCTATCGCGGCCAGGAATTGCTGGAGCGGTTTTCTGTCCTTTGCGTGGAGGAAAAGATCCACGTGCGCAGCACGGGGGTTCGCGAACGCCTGGCCTTGGGCAAGCCGCTTCCCACCGACTGGATGGCACCCGGCATGAACCCGTTAAACTATGACCTTTACGCTACCCACGGAAATCGACATGCCCACTAGCACAGCCCCTGCGCGCGGTTATCTGCACACTATCGACCTCTGTGTGCTGCGCTTTTGCCGGGAGACCCAGGCGCTGGAAATCCTCCTGAACCGACGGGAAGCCGAGCCGTTCGCCGGCCATTGGGCGCTGCCCGGGATCGTGGTCAATGGTGACGTCGAAGACCTCACGCTGAACGACGCCGTGGAGCGCCTGCGCAATTCAAGCAAGGTCGGCATGCCGCTGGCCTGGATCGAACAGGTCGGCACCGTCGGCGACGCGTTCCGCGATCCGCGCTGCTGGTCGTCCTCGACGTTCTACCTGGCGATTGTCAGCGAAGCGGTCCAGCTCGCCGAACACCAGGGGTTTTTCCCATTCAAGGACGTCGCGAACGCCTCGATCAAACTCCCTTTTGATCACAACAGCCTGGTGGCGACGGCCCAGGAGCGATTGTTGTCCAAAGCCCTCTACAGCAGCCTGCCGCTGATGTTCCTGGGCCCGGAATTCAGCGCGCCGGAAGCGGTGAACATCTTCTCCGTAGTACTCGACCGCCCAGTGCTCAAGACCAGCATGCGCCAGCGCTTGCTGAAGATGACCGAGGCGGGCTATTTGCAGGAAACCGGCCGCAAAAAAGCCGGCGACGGCGGACGCCCGCAACGCACGGTGGAAAATCTCAAACCGGCTAGCGTTTATCTTTTTGATCGGTGTTTTCTGGAGTAGCGCTTAGCGGGTACCTCTTTCGAGCGGCAGGCTGGCAGCAGACGACCCGATTACTCCAGCCCGTCAGTAAAGACCTTGCCAGGGTTCATCAGCCCCGCCGGGTCTAGCGTGCGTTTGATGGCACGCATCAGCTCGATCTCCAGGGGATCCTTGAACTGGGCTGCGGCATGGGGTTTGGCTTGTCCCAGCCCATGTTCAGCACTGATGCTGCCATTGAAGGCACTGGTCATCCGGTAGATGACCTGCATGATCGCGTGTTCGCGGGCCTTGAACGAGGCGTCTTCATCGCCGACCGGCTTGCTGATGTTGTAGTGCAGGTTGCCGTCGCCCATGTGGCCATAGGAAACGATGCGCACGCCGGGAAAGTCCTGTTGCAGGGCTTTGTCGGTGCGTTCAATGAATTCCGGTATCCGACTCACGGGCACGCTGATGTCGTGCTTGAGGCTGGGGCCTTCATGGTTTTGCGCCTCGGAAATACCTTCGCGCAGCGCCCACAACGCGGCGGCCTGGGCCTGGCTGCTGGCCAATACCGCGTCGATGACCCAACCGCATTCGAAGGCATGGGCCAGGCCGTTTTCCAGCAACAGTGCCAAGGGCGCGTCGGGCACTGTGTCGCGCAGTTCTATCAAGGCGTACCAAGGGTGCTTCGCTTCCAAGGGATCCGTACAACCCGCCACATGGTCCAGGACAAACTCCAGGCTCTGGCGCGACATCATCTCGAAGCCGGTCAGGCGGTCGGCGCACAGGCTGCGCACATGGCCGATCAAGTCCACCGCCGCTTGCGGCGAAGGCAGCGCCACCCAGGCTGTCGCGGTGCTATGGGTCGCCGGAAACAGCTTCAGCACCGCCGCCGTGATGATGCCCAGCGAGCCCTCCGAGCCGATGAACAAATGCTTGAGATCGTAACCGGTGTTGTCCTTGCGCAAGCCTCGCAAGCCATTCCAGACACGACCGTCAGGCAGCACCACTTCCAGCCCGAGGGTCAGCTCACGCATGTTGCCGTAGCGCAGCACCGCCGTGCCGCCGGCATTGGTCGCCAGATTGCCGCCCACCGTGCAACTGCCCTCCGCCCCCAACGACAGCGGGAACAGGCGACCGGCCTGGCTGGCGGCGTCCTGTAGCTGCTGCAGGATCACCCCGGCCTCGACCGTGATGGTTTCATTGGCCAGGTCGATCTCACGGATGCGCCGCATACGGGTCAAGGACAACACCACTTGGTTGCCGGAGGCATCAGGGATCGAGCCGCCACATAACCCGGTGTTGCCGCCCTGCGGCACCAAGGCAACCTGGGCGTCATGGCAGATGCGGACAACCTCGGCGACTTCTTCGGTCGTTGCCGGGCGCACCACCAACGCAGCCCGGCCTTGATAGGCGTTACGCCAGTCCGTCAGATAGCGGTGCATCAGTTCAGGGTCGCGCACCCATCCTGCCTGCCCGACCACTTGCTCGATCCGCTGGAGCACTTTATCGCTCAACGACGACATACTTCCTCTCCGGTTACGGACGCTGCCCGAACTCTGCCTGACCGGCCGTCCAGCCCGCCACGCGCTCGCTCAGGGACAGCCCAAGGCCAGGCCGAGTGGGCACCAGCATGCGCCCATCGCGGGTTTGCATGCGTTCGTTGAACAACGGCTCCAGCCATTCGAAATGTTCCACCCAAGGCTCGCGGCTGTAAGTGGCGGCCAAATGGATGTGCAATTCCATGGCAAAGTGCGGCGCGATCATCAGCCCCGCTTGCTCGGCCAATGCCTGGACCTTGAGATAGGGGGTGATGCCACCGACACGAGGCGCGTCGGGCATCAGATAATCCGCCGCACGCAGCTTGATGAATTCCCAATGCTCGGCAACGCTGGTGAGCATTTCACCGGTCGCGATCGGCGTATCGAATTGCTCGGCCAGCGCGGCATGACCTTCGGCGTCGTAGCAATCCAGCGGTTCCTCGATCCAGACCAGGTTAAGCGGCTCAAGACGGCGGCACATGCGCTGCGCAGTGGGCCGGTCCCATTGCTGGTTGGCGTCGACCATCAAAGGGAAGTCATCCCCCAGGTGTTTGCGGATGGTGCTGACCCGGTGCAGATCCAGCGCCTGGTCAGGCTGGCCGACCTTGAGCTTGATCCCGCCGATACCCTTCTCCCGAGAGAGGTCAGTATTGATCATTAATTGATCAAGCGGTGTATGCAGGAATCCACCCGATGTGTTGTAGCACTGGACAGAATCGCGATGGGCACCCAGCAAGCGAGCCAGGGAAAGATTGGCCCGCTTGGCTTTCAAATCCCACAGGGCGACATCAAATGCGCCGATCGCCTGGGTTGCCAGGCCGCTGCGCCCCACCGAGGCACCTGCCCAGCAGAGCTTGTCCCACAGTTTGGAAATGTCGCTGGGGTTTTCGCCAAGCAGGCTGGGGGCGACTTCCTGGGCATGGGCAAATTGCCCGGGGCCACCGGCTCGCTTGGAATAGCTGAACCCCAGGCCACGGTGGCCGTCCCTGGTTTCGATCTCCACGAACAGAATGGCGATTTCGGTCATTGGCTTTTGCCGACCGGTCAACACCTTGGCGTCGCTGATGGGGTTGGCCAACGGCAGGAAAACCGAGGCCACGCGCACCCAGGCAATGCGGTCGTCGTCGGCCGAAGGCGTTTGAGGCGTGTCTTGCATGACTGTGCTCCGAACGGTTGGGTTCGGCTGCTGCAACACGGCGTCGTGTTACAGCAGCGAATGCAATGGGCTAGCTGCGCATCAATTCAATCGCCGCACTTTTGCGGTTGCGAATGACCGTCACCAGGTGCCAGGAGATGGACGCGGCGGCCAGGATGAGGAAGCCCGCCGAGATGGGATTGGTCAGGAAGCCGCCGAAATTGCCATCGGACAGCATCAAGCCGCGACGCAAGTTGGTTTCAGCCATCGGACCGAGGATGAAACCGATGATGAACGGTGCAATCGGCAAACCGGCCTTGACGAACCCATACCCCAGCAAGCCAAACAGCAGCACCGCCCAGACGTCGAAGATCCGGCTGTTCAGGCCAAAGGCACCGACCACACAAAGCACCAGGATGATCGGCAACAGAATGTGCTTGGGCACCGCCAGCAACTTGATGAACATGCGCAGGCCGTAGAACTCCAGCACCAGCATGAGCACGGAAGCGAGGATCAGCGCGGCGAAGATCGTGTAGACCAACGGTGCCTGGCTGATGAACAGCAGAGGCCCGGGCTGGATGCCGTGGATCATGAAACCACCGAGCATCACCGCTGTGGTGGTGTCGCCGGGAATGCCCAGCGTCAGCAGGGGAATCATCGCGCCGCCAATACCGGCATTGTTCGCCGTCTCGCTGGCGACCACACCGTCGATCTTGCCTTTGCCGAATTCCTCCGGGGTCTTGGAACGTTTCTTCGCCACGATGTAGGAGACGATATTCGACGTACCGGCACCGATGCCGGGCAAGATGCCGATGCCCAGGCCGATCAGGGATGAACGGGTAGCATTGGGCAGTTGGCCGACGAACTCCTTCATCGAAAAACCAAACCCTTTCACGCCTTTCATGCTGACGTGCTGGGGTTTGGCCCGGTGGCTCAGGCGCGCGCTTTCCGCGAACTTCAGCACTTCGGCGACCGCGAACATACCGATCATCACCGTGAGCATGGCGAAGCCGCCGTTGAGGCTCGGCAGGTCAAAGGTAAAGCGACGGATGGCCTCGACCGGGGCGATCCCCACGGTGGAGAAAGCAAAGCCCAAGGCACCGGCAAACAAGCCTTTGACCAGCGAGCCGGTGGACAGCGTGGCAATCAGCGTCAGCGAAAAGATCGCGATGGAAAAGTATTCGTGCGGGCCAAAGCTCAGGGCCAGTTCCGCCAGGATCGGGGCGATGAACATCAGCGCGGCGATACTGAAGATCGTGCCGAGGAACGAGAACACCACCCCAATGCCAAGGGCCTTGACGCCATGACCTTGTTTCATCAGCGGCCAACCATCGAACGTCGTCGCGATGGAGGCCGGCGTTCCCGGTATGTTGAGCAATATCGCCGATATCAGCCCTCCCGAGGTGGCGCCAACGAACAGCGCAACCAACAGCGCCAGGCCAGTACCAGGCCCCATCGAGTAAGTCAGCGGCAGAAATAGAGCGATCGCCATCGTGGCCGAAAGTCCAGGAATCGCACCAAAGATAATTCCTACCACCACGCCGAGGGTGATTATCAGGAAAGCGTAGGGTGTCAGTACGGCTGCGAAGCCTGTTTGCATGAGTTCAATCATGGCCGTCCCCTAGAAATCCAATAGGCCGACCGGCAGAAGCAAGTCGAAGCCATGGCGAAAGATGTAAAAGATCAGAACAGCCGAAACGACCGCGATCAGTGCGTATCGCAGGTGCTTGACCTTTTCGTCCGCCGGGGTCAATACGATGAACTGGGCATAGAGATAAAGCACAGTGGTGATCACGAAACCCAGCGGTTCCATCAGCGCCGTGTAAAGCAGCACCAATGCCATGGATTTGATGACGGTTGGGTAATCGATCGCCTCGGGCTTTTCCACGGGCTCGGCACTTTTATCCGGCAGCTTGCGCCACACCCACAATTGCAACGCACCCAACAGGCACAACGCGACGGCGAGCACCCAAGGGACAAACGCGGCATCGATCGTCCCGCGACGCGGCAGGTTCATGGTCAATACCAGGTAAGCGATGCCGGCGCCGAGCATGGCCAGGCCGGCGATCAACTCGTTTCTTTTATAGGAATCCATACAGGCTCCTCTTGCTGGGAAGGACGGGAATCGGGTGCTGGCCAACGCGGCGCGCACCCGAACCGTTACGCAAAATTATTTGGCTTTACGCATCTCGTCCTTGAACTGCATGAAGCTGTCGCGGGTTTTGTTCAACGTAGCGATGGCTTCTTCGGTGCCCTGGAAGCTGACCGGCTGCTTGAAGGACTTCTTCAGTTCTTCGGCATATTCCGGCTCTTCGGTGATTTTCTTCATGGTGTCGGCCATTTTCTTGACGATGGCCGGGTCGGTGCCTTTCGGGAAAGCAACGACGTAAGGCTTGTCCAGGACCAGGTCCACGCCTTGCTCCTTGAAAGTCTTGACGTCGCCCAGCAGCGCGTTGCGCTCGGCGTTAGGCTGGCCCAGGGCGGTCATCTTGCCGCTGGAAATGTAATCCTGGACCGAGCCATAGCTGATCGCACCGAGGTCGATGCGCTTGCCCAGCAAGGCAACGATTTTTTCCGAGACGGTGCCGCTGTCGACCATTTTCAGTTTCACGCCGGCGAGCTTCTCGAACATCAAGCCTTGCAGATGAGAGAAGTTACCCATCTCGGTGCCGTAGGTGATGGTGCCGGGCTTGGCCTTGGCCTTCTCGATCAGCTGGTCGAGGCTGTCGATGCCCGAGCTTTTCGCCGAGACGAACACAGCGCCCTTGTCGACGCCAGCGATGCAGGAAATATCGAACGCATCAAAACGGTCTTCGGACAGCCCCGCGACCTCGTTGACGATCAACTGGCCGGTGTGAGTAAACAGAATGGTATTGCCATCCGGCGCTGCGCTCTTGACCGCATCGGCGGCGATGGTGCCGCCCCCACCGGCCATGTTGGTGACCACCATGGTCTTGCCAGTGACCTTGGTGAAGTACTTGGCCATCATCCTTGCGTTGAAATCAGTGTCACCGCCGGCGTTGGCGATCACTACGACCTGTACCGGACGGCTTGGCCAATCGCTTGCGTCGGCGGCCATTGCCGTGCCGGCGGTCAGGCTCAGGAACGAGGCGATCAAAGAGGCGCAGAGTGTTTTCTTCATTATTGTTCTCCGGGTACAGCCATTCATTGTGGGTTTGAAGTTGAGCAGGAAACGAACAGGCCCAGCACTAACGCCAGGCGAGACTGATCGAGCGTTGAGATCGCGGAATTCGACTGCACTGGAGGGCAGGGTTTTTCGGAAGGTAAAAAAGAAGATAGCGGGCGCACGGCGATAACGCGTGGGGCCGATGGACTGCAAATTCGCTGGGCGGCAAATGTAGAAAACATGACTGCGCCTTTCGTTTTTATTATTTTTGATGTCATACGTTGTCGTATGACTCGATATCATCACCTATGCCTCACGTTGTCAACGCAGTTGTTCAGCGGCTCGCATGAATACGACGAACAGGACGGGTGAACCAGGCGTATCGAATCGTTGCTCCTTGGGCGAAGTCGGCCTGAAGTTTTTTGCTCCCAATAAAAAACCCCCTGAATTTCAGGGGGTTGGTTTTTTGAGCGTTTCGGATCCGAGCCGACAGGCTCGCTCCGTGGCCCGCGCTCCGGCCTTACTCGACCGTGACCGATTTCGCCAGGTTACGCGGCTGGTCCACATCGGTGCCCTTGAGCACGGCGACGTAGTACGACAACAACTGCAGCGGGATGGTGTAGAGAATCGGCGACAGGATGTCGTGGATGTGCGGCATGTGCACCACGTGGGTGCCTTCGCCGTTGGTCATGCCGGCCTTCTCGTCGGCAAAGACAATCAACTGGCCACCACGGGCGCGCACTTCCTGCAGGTTGGACTTGAGCTTTTCCAGCAGCTCGTTGTTCGGCGCGACCGTGACCACGGGCATGTCGTTATCCACAAGCGCCAGCGGGCCGTGCTTGAGCTCGCCGGCCGGGTAGGCCTCGGCGTGGATGTAGGAGATTTCCTTGAGCTTCAAGGCTCCTTCCATCGCCACCGGGAATTGCGCGCCACGGCCCAGGAACAGGGTGTGGTTCTTCTCGGCGAACAGCTCGGCGATTTTTTCCACGGTGCTGTCCATGGCCAAGGCTTCGCCCAGGCGGGCCGGCAGGCGACGCAGTTCTTCCACCAGCTTGGCCTCGACGCCCTCACCCAGCGTGCCACGGACCTGGCCCAGGGACAGTGTCAGCAACAGCAGGCCAACCAGTTGCGTGGTGAACGCCTTGGTCGACGCCACGCCGATCTCACGACCGGCCTGGGTCAGCAGGGTCAGGTCGGACTCACGCACCAGCGAGCTGATACCGACGTTGCAGATCGCCAGGCTGGCGAGAAAACCCAGTTCCTTGGCGTTACGCAGGGCGGCCAAGGTGTCGGCGGTTTCGCCGGATTGGGAAATGGTGACGAACAGCGTGTCGGGTTGCACCACTACCTTGCGATAACGGAACTCGCTGGCGACTTCGACCTGGCACGGAATACCGGCCAGCTCTTCCAGCCAGTAACGGGCGACCATGCCGGCGTGGTAACTGGTGCCGCAGGCGACGATCTGCACGTTGCGGACCTTGGCGAACAACTCGGCCGCCTGTGGACCGAACGCCTGGACCAACACCTGGCTCTGGCTCAGGCGGCCTTCCAGGGTGCGTTGCACCACGGCCGGTTGCTCGTGGATTTCCTTGAGCATGAAGTGGCGGAACTCGCCCTTGTCGGCGGCTTCGGCCCCGTCGCGGTACTGGACGGTCTCACGTTCCACGCTTTTGCCATCCAGGTCCCAGATCTGCACGCTGTCGCGGCGAATCTCGGCGATGTCGCCTTCTTCCAGGTACATGAAGCGGTCGGTGACCTGACGCAGCGCCAACTGATCGGAAGCGAGGAAGTTTTCCCCCAGGCCCAGGCCAATCACCAAGGGGCTGCCGCTGCGGGCCGCCACCAGGCGGTCGGGTTGTTTCGCGCTGATGACCGCCAGGCCGTAGGCACCGTGCAGTTCCTTGACGGTTGCCTTGAGGGCGACAGTCAGGTCTGCCAGGTCCTTGAGCTTGTGGTTGAGCAGATGGGCGATGACTTCAGTGTCAGTGTCCGAAGTGAACACATAACCGAGCGCCTTGAGCTGTTCACGCAGGGCTTCATGGTTTTCGATGATGCCGTTGTGCACCACCGCCAGGTCGCCGGAGAAATGCGGGTGAGCGTTACGCTCGCATGGCGCGCCATGGGTGGCCCAACGGGTGTGGGCGATGCCCAGGCGACCGAGCAGCGGTTCGGCGTCCAGCGCCTGCGCAAGCTCGCTGACCTTGCCTGGGCGACGCATGCGCTCGAGCTTCTCGTCTTGGGTGAACACCGCTACACCCGCGCTGTCGTAGCCGCGGTATTCGAGACGCTTGAGACCTTCAAGCAAGATGGCAGTGATGTTGCGTTCAGCAACGGCGCCGACAATTCCACACATGCTACTTCTCCTGGCTGACAGGCGCGCAGATCACGGTAATGCCGCGGGCCTGAATCTGATCGCGGGCCTCTACGGGCAGGCGATCATCGGTAATGAGGGTATGGACGCTGCTCCACGGCAGTTCCAGGTTGGGGATCTTGCGGCCGATCTTGTCGGCCTCCACCATCACGATCACTTCCCGGGCAACCTCAGCCATCACGCGGCTCAGGCCCAGCAGTTCGTTGAAGGTGGTGGTACCTCGAACCAGATCGATGCCGTCGGCGCCGATGAACAACTGGTCGAAATCGTAGGAACGCAGCACTTGCTCGGCCACCTGCCCCTGGAACGACTCGGAGTGAGGGTCCCAGGTACCGCCGGTCATCAACAGCACCGGTTCGTGCTCCAGTTCGCTCAAGGCATTGGCGACATGCAGGGAATTGGTCATCACCACCAGGCCCGGCTGTTGGCCGAGTTGAGGGATCATGGCGGCGGTCGTGCTGCCGCTGTCGATGATGATCCGCGCATGTTCGCGGATCCGCTTCACAGCGGCCCGGGCAATGGCGAGTTTGTACTTGGAAACGGTTTGCCCGTTATCGGCCACCAACTCCTGCGGCATCGGCACCGCACCACCGTAGCGACGCAGCAGCAGGCCATTGGTCTCCAGGGCGGCAAGGTCCTTGCGAATCGTAACCTCCGAGGTTTCGAAGCGCTTGGCCAACTCATCCACACTGACCTCGCCCTGCTCTTGGAGCAAAGCAAGGATGTTGTGACGGCGCTGTGGCGTGTTGCGTTTCGACATGGCGGCTTAAGTTTCGATTCGAAAGATAACATAAGCAATCAAAACCTATTGCGACGGTATCGTCAAGGCGCCGATAGAAAAATTCAGAAATCCCGCAAATCGAATGTGGGAGCGGGCTTGCTCGCGAAAGCGGTGGTTCAGCCAATTAATTCATTGCTGACCCAACGCATTCGCGAGCAAGCCCGCTCCCACAGAATGGGCTGTGGATAACTTCAGGGCTTCTTGATTTTCTCTGGTCGCTTCCAGCCGTCGATGTTGCGCTGGCGGGCGCGTCCGACTGCCAATTGGCCGTTATCCACATTCTGGGTCAGGGTCGAACCGGCCGCCGTGGTCGCACCGCTGGAGATATCCACAGGCGCCACCAAAGAGTTGTTGGAACCGATAAAAACATCTTCGCCTAGAACGGTTTTCCACTTGTTGGCGCCATCGTAGTTGCAGGTGATGGTGCCGGCGCCGATGTTGGTGCGCGCACCGACTTCAGCGTCACCCAGGTAGGTCAGGTGGCCAGCCTTGGCGCCTTCGCCCAGATGAGCGTTCTTGAGCTCGACGAAGTTACCCACATGGGCCCGGGCTTCCAGCACCGAGCCTGGCCGCAAGCGGGCAAACGGGCCGGCATCGCTGCCTTCGCCCATGACCGCGCCGTCGAGATGGCTGTTGGCCTTGATCACCACGCCTTTGCGCAGGGTGCTGTCCTTGATCACGCAGTTCGGGCCGATGATCACGTCATCTTCGATGACGACCTTGCCTTCGAGAATGACATTGATGTCGATGACCACGTCGCGACCTACGCTGACTTCACCGCGTACGTCAAAACGGGCAGGGTCGCGCAGGGTCACGCCTTGGGCCATCAGGCGGCGGGCGGCGCGCAGTTGGTAGTGGCGCTCCAGCTCGGCCAGTTGTCGGCGATCGTTGGCGCCCTGCACTTCCATGGCGTCCAGCGGCTGCTCGGTGGCGACGACCAGCCCGTCGGCAACGGCCATGGCAATCACATCGGTCAGGTAGTACTCGCCTTGGGCATTGTTGTTCGACAGACGACTCATCCAGTCACCCAGGCGCTCGGCCGGCACCGCGAGAATACCGGTGTTGCCCTCGGTGATCGCGCGCTGGGCTTCGTTGGCGTCTTTTTGCTCGACGATTGCCGTCACTTGGCCGTCGGCGTTGCGCACAATGCGGCCATAGCCGGTGGGATCATCCAGTTCGACGGTCAGCAAACCCAACTGCTGTGGCGCGACCTGCTTGAGCAAGCGCTGCAAGGTCTCGACTTCGATCAGCGGCACATCGCCGTAGAGAATCAGCACCGTATTGGCCGTGATGAACGGCACGGCCTGGGCCACGGCATGGCCAGTGCCCAGTTGCTTGTCCTGCAGGACGAAATTCAGGTCGTCCGCCGCCAGGCGCTCGCGCACCGCATCGGCACCATGGCCGATCACCACGTGAATGCGCTGTGGATCAAGTTGCCGGGCGCTGTGGATAACATGACCGAGCATGGAATTGCCGGCGATCGGGTGCAAGACCTTGGGCAACGCCGAACGCATGCGGGTGCCTTGGCCGGCCGCGAGGATAACGATTTCAAGAGACATGACTGGCTACCAATCCTGGGTGGTCAGCGGCTGCGACCAGGTAATGAATGTCGGGAAAAGAAAAAAGGGTAGCCGAGGCTACCCTTTTTAATCAATCGCACAGAAAGCAGACGGCTTAGCCGCTTACTTCTTGCGGATCTGCTGAAGCGTACGCAGCTGGGCTGCGGCTTCTGCCAGACGTGCAGCAGCAGAACCGTAGTCGAACTCCGCGCCTCGTTCGTGCAGGGCCTTCTCGGCGGCCTTGACGGCCTCCTGAGCGGAGGCTTCGTCCAGGTCGGCAGCACGTTGCACAGTGTCGGCAAGGACCTTGACCATGTTCGGCTGAACCTCGAGGAAACCACCGGAGATGTAATACACCTCGGCTTCCCCGCCCTGCTTGATCAAGCGGATCGGACCCGGTTTCAGATTAGTGATCAGCGGTGCGTGACCCAGAGCGATACCAAGATCCCCCAGTTCACCATGCGCAATCACCATCTCGACCAGACCGGAGAAGATTTCCCCTTCCGCACTGACGATATCGCAATGGACTGTCATAGCCATCTGATTGCCTCAACCTAAATTAGCGCCCGTTGCCGGGCGCCGGGATTACAGTTTCTTGGCTTTCTCGATCGCTTCTTCGATGCCGCCGACCATGTAGAACGCTTGTTCTGGCAGGTGGTCGTAGTCACCGTTGAGGATGCCTTTGAAGCCAGCAATGGTGTCTTTCAGGGAAACGTATTTACCCGAGGCACCGGTGAAGACTTCAGCCACGAAGAACGGCTGCGACAAGAAGCGCTGGATCTTACGAGCGCGGGATACCAACTGCTTGTCGGCTTCCGACAGCTCGTCCATACCCAGGATCGCAATGATGTCCTTCAGCTCTTTGTAGCGCTGCAGCACGTACTGGACGCCGCGAGCGGTGTCGTAGTGCTCCTGGCCGATCACGTTCGGGTCCAGCTGGCGCGAAGTCGAGTCCAGTGGGTCAACCGCTGGGTAGATACCCAGGGAAGCGATGTCACGGGACAGAACGACGGTGGCGTCCAAGTGGGCGAAGGTGGTCGCTGGCGACGGGTCGGTCAAGTCATCCGCAGGTACGTATACCGCTTGGATCGAAGTGATCGAACCTTCCTTGGTCGAAGTGATACGTTCTTGCAGAACGCCCATCTCTTCAGCCAGGGTCGGCTGGTAACCTACTGCCGAAGGCATACGGCCCAGCAGTGCGGAAACTTCGGTACCGGCCAGGGTGTAACGGTAGATGTTGTCGACGAACAGCAGAACGTCGTTACCTTCGTCACGGAACTTCTCGGCCATGGTCAGGCCGGTCAGGGCTACGCGCAGACGGTTTCCCGGCGGCTCGTTCATCTGGCCGTAGACCAGTGCCACTTTGTCCAGAACGTTGGAATCCTTCATCTCGTGGTAGAAGTCGTTACCCTCACGAGTACGCTCACCCACACCCGCGAACACGGAATAACCGCTGTGCTCGATGGCGATGTTACGGATCAGTTCCATCATGTTTACGGTCTTGCCTACACCGGCACCACCGAACAGACCGACTTTACCGCCCTTGGCGAACGGGCAAACCAGGTCGATAACCTTGATGCCGGTTTCCAGCAGGTCGTTGCCGCCCGCCTGTTCAGCGAAGGATGGCGCAGGACGGTGAATGCCCCAGCGCTCTTCGGTGTCGATCGGACCCGCTTCGTCGATCGGGTTACCCAGTACGTCCATGATCCGGCCCAGGGTCGCTTTACCGACCGGTACGGAGATGGCAGCGCCAGAGTCGACAACGTCCAGACCGCGCTTCAAGCCTTCGGTAGAACCCATCGCAATGGTACGAACGATGCCGTCGCCCAGCTGCTGCTGAACTTCCAGGGTAGTTTCCGCGCCTTGTACTTTCAGCGCGTTGTAGATGCTCGGTACGCTGTCGCGTGGGAATTCCACGTCGATAACGGCGCCGATGATTTGAACGATACGTCCGCTACTCATAGCTGGATCCTCTGAATATTTGAACCGTTAAACCGCGGCAGCGCCGCCGACGATTTCCGAGATCTCTTGGGTGATCGCAGCCTGACGCGCCTTGTTGTAGATCAGCTGCAAATCGCTGATCAAATCACCGGCGTTGTCGGTAGCGTTCTTCATCGCGATCATCCGCGCCGCTTGTTCAGCTGCGTTGTTCTCGACCACCGCCTGGTAGACCTGCGACTCCACGTAGCGGACCATCAAGCCGTCAAGCAGCTCCTTGGCATCCGGTTCGTAGAGATAGTCCCAGTGGTGCTTGAGTTCCTGTTCCGGGGTCGCCACCAGTGGAACCAATTGCTCCACGGTTGGCTGTTGCGTCATGGTGTTGATGAACTTGTTGGATACCACGGACAGGCGGTCAATCCGGCCTTCCAGGTAAGCATCCAGCATCACCTTGACGCTGCCGATCAGGTCATTGATCGACGGTTCTTCACCCAGGTGGCTGATAGCAGCGACGACGTTGCCGCCGAAGTTGCGGAAGAAAGCCGCACCCTTGCTACCAATCACGCACAGATCGATCTCGACGCCTTGTTCGCGGTTTACAGCCATGTCCTTGACCAGGGCCTTGAACAGGTTGGTGTTCAAGCCACCACACAGACCACGGTCACTGCTCACCACGACGTAACCGACGCGCTTGATAGCACGGTCGATCATGAACGGGTGGCGATATTCCGGGTTGGCGTTGGCCAGATGACCAATAACCTGGCGGATGCGCTCCGCATAAGGGCGGCTAGCAGCCATGCGCATTTGAGCCTTGCGCATTTTGCTGACCGCCACTTTTTCCATGGCGCTGGTAATTTTTTGCGTGCTTTTGATGCTCGCAATCTTACTGCGAATCTCTTTTGCGCCTGCCATGTAACACCTATCAGGTTAGCAAGCGGGAGCCTTGCGACTCCCGCTGCGGCTTACCAGGTTTGGGTGGCCTTGAACTTCTCGATACCGGCTTTCATGCCAGCGTCGATTTCGTCATTGAAGTCACCCTTCACGTTGATCTTGGCCAACAAGTCGGCGTGATCGCGGTTGAAGTAAGCAATCAGCGCTTGTTCAAAGCTGCCGACCTTGGCGATTTCAACGTCAGTCAGGAACCCACGCTCAGCGGCATACAGCGACAGCGCCATGTCAGCGATCGACATTGGTGCGTATTGCTTCTGCTTCATCAGCTCGGTAACGCGCTGACCATGCTCAAGTTGCTTACGGGTCGCTTCGTCCAGGTCAGAAGCGAACTGGGCGAATGCCGCCAATTCACGATACTGGGCCAGGGCGGTACGGATACCACCGGACAGCTTCTTGATGATCTTGGTCTGAGCGGCACCACCCACACGGGATACCGAAACACCGGCGTTCACAGCAGGACGGATCCCGGAGTTGAACATGGCCGATTCCAGGAAGATCTGACCGTCGGTGATGGAAATCACGTTGGTCGGAACGAACGCGGAAACGTCGCCAGCCTGGGTTTCGATGATCGGCAGAGCGGTCAGGGAGCCGGTCTTGCCGGTCACTGCGCCGTTGGTGAACTTCTCTACGTATTCTTCCGAAACGCGGGATGCACGCTCCAGGAGACGGGAGTGGAGATAGAACACGTCGCCTGGGTAGGCTTCACGGCCTGGTGGACGGCGCAGCAGCAGGGAGATCTGGCGGTAAGCCACTGCCTGCTTGGACAGATCGTCATAAACGATCAGCGCGTCTTCACCGCGGTCGCGGAAGTATTCGCCCATGGTGCAACCGGAGTACGGTGCCAGGAACTGCAGCGCAGGAGATTCCGATGCGCTGGCCGCCACGATGATGGTGTTGGCCAGGGCGCCGTTTTCTTCCAGCTTGCGAACCACGTTGGCGATGGTCGATTGCTTCTGACCAATGGCTACGTAGACGCAGAAAATGCCGCTGTTCTTCTGGTTGATGATCGCGTCGATCGCCAGAGCGGTCTTACCGATCTGACGGTCACCGATGATCAGCTCACGCTGGCCACGGCCGACAGGGATCATGGCATCGACAGCCTTGTAGCCAGTCTGTACAGGCTGGTCTACCGACTTACGCCAGATCACGCCAGGAGCAACTTTCTCGACCGCGTCGGTCTCGGTGTTGTTCAGCGGACCTTTGCCGTCAACAGGGTTGCCCAGTGCGTCGACGACGCGACCCAGCAGTTCCTTACCAACCGGAACTTCGAGGATGCGGCCGGTGCACTTGGCGCTCATGCCTTCGGCCAGCGACTGGTAGGAACCCAGTACAACGGCACCTACGGAGTCTTGCTCCAGGTTGAGGGCCATACCGTAGACGCCGCCCGGAAACTCGATCATCTCGCCGTACATGACGTCGGCCAGACCGTGAATCCGCACGATACCGTCAGATACGCTGACGACAGTGCCTTCGTTACGGGCTTGGGAGGTCACATCGAGCTTGTCGATGCGGCCCTTGATAATTTCACTTATTTCGGAAGGATTGAGTTGCTGCATTGCTCTGCTGCCCCTTCAAACTCAAGATTTCAATGCTTCGGCAAGTTTCGCGATTTTGCCGCGAATCGAGCCATCGATAACCAGGTCGCCGGCGCGGATTACAACGCCCCCTATCAGGGACTTGTCTTCCTCGACTTGCAGGCGCACTTCCCGGTTGAGTCGTGCACTGAGAACCTTGGCGAGTTTGTCTTGCTGTTCTTGGTTCAATGCGAAAGCACTGGTCACTTCCACGTCTACCGACTTCTCTTGCTCGGCCTTGTACAGGTCGAAAAGAGTGGCGATCTCCGGCAGAAGCAGGAGACGGTCGTTTTCGGCAACGACGTGAATGAAATTCTGTGCCTTGGCATCGAACTTGTCGCCGCACACGTCAATGAACGTGGCGGCCTTTTCTGCGCTCGTCAGTCGCGGGGCCTTGAGCACGCGCTGCATGGTGTCGTCTTGCGACACCGCTGCAGCCAGGCCGAGCATGGCTGACCAATTGGCCAGTTGCTGGTGGGCCTGAGCGTGCTCGAAGGCCGCCTTAGCGTAAGGTCGGGCCAACGTGGTCAGTTCTGCCATGATCGCCCTCGCTTAGATTTCAGCAGCCAGTTGGTTAACCAGCTCTGCGTGCGCGTTTTGATCGATTGTGGCACCCAGGATCTTCGAAGCACCGCCAACGGCCAGGGCACCCACTTGGGCACGCAGCGCGTCTTTGACACTGTTGAGTTCCTGTTCGATCTCGGCTTGAGCCTGAGCCTTCACACGGTCAGCTTCGACGCGAGCCTGTTCACGGGCTTCGTCGACAATCTGGGTACCGCGTTTCTTGGCTTGCTCGATGATTTCAGCTGCCTGAGCTTTCGCTTCGCGCAGTTGCTGACCCACTTTCTCATGGGCCAACTCCAGGTCGCGAGCTGCACGGCTGGCAGCGTCCAGACCATCAGCGATCTTCTTTTGACGTTCGTGCAATGCCGCAATGACCGGAGGCCATACGAACTTCATGCAGAACAGTACAAAAATCAGGAACGCAACGGACTGGCCAATCAGGGTCGCATTAATGTTCACGCCAACACCTCGCAGTTACGTTGTCCATCACACCAATCTACTCGAGACATCCGAGTAATTAGCCAGCGATTTGACCAACGAACGGGTTCGCAAAGGTGAAGAACAGCGCGATACCAACACCGATCATGGTCACGGCGTCGAGCAGACCGGCCACGATGAACATTTTGACTTGCAGCATTGGAACCATTTCTGGCTGACGCGCGGCGCCTTCCAGGAACTTGCCGCCCAACAGGCCGAAACCAATTGCGGTACCCAGTGCGCCCAGGCCGATCAACAGTGCAACAGCGATAGCGGTTAGACCAACTACAGTTTCCATCTTTCCTCCCGACTTTTACGTCGTATGGTTTAGGTTTTTTAGATTAAAGCGGTAAAACAAATCGTTTCTCAGCCCGGTTCGGGCTCCTTCCCGTTTGACCGGGAAGGACATCAGACTAGTCGAGACTGGCCTTAATGGTTTTCTTCGTGCGCCATCGACAGGTAGACGATGGTCAGCATCATGAAGATGAACGCCTGCAGGGTGATGATCAGGATGTGGAACACAGCCCACGCCCATTGCAGGACTACACCCAGGCCGCTGAGCCACAGCAGGCCGCTGCCGAACATCACAGCGATCAGGATGAACACCAGTTCGCCGGCATACATGTTGCCGAACAGACGCAGTGCCAGAGAAATCGGCTTGGCGATCAGGGTCACGAATTCCAACAGGAAGTTCACCGGGATCAGCAGGGCTTGAACGAGGATGTTCTTGCTGCCGAACGGGTGCAGGGTCAGTTCGCCGATGAAGCCGCCGATGCCCTTGACCTTGATGCTATAGAAAATGATCAGTGCGAAAACCGAGAACGCCATGCCCAGGGTCGCGTTCGGGTCGGTGGTCGACACGGCGCGGAATGGGATGTGTGCATCGCCGGAGATCAGGATGGCCAATTGAGGAATCCAGTCGACCGGTACCAGGTCGATGGCGTTCATCAGGAACACCCAGACGAAGATGGTCAGTGCCAGCGGTGCGATCACCGGGCTGCGCCCATGGAAGCTGTCTTTCACGCTGCCATCGACGAATTCGACCAGTACTTCAACGAAGTTCTGCAGTGCACCAGGCTGACCGGAAGTCGCCTTCTTGGCCGCCATGCGGAAAAGAAGAACGAAGATCAGGCCCAGTGCGACCGACCAGCCGAGGGTATCGACGTGGAAAGCCCAGAAGCCCATTTCCTTGGCTTCTGCTGCGGTATGGGCGAAGCCCCAGCCGCCGTTGGGTAGCTGACCGAAGGTCAGGTTCTGCAAGTGGTGCTGGATATAGCCCGAAGCGGTTGTCTCTGCCATGGTTGCCTCAAACGCCCTAAGGTCTCGAAAGTCTTGTTCTCATTAGCAGGGGAGCGAACCAGCTAACCAGTTGGGTCAGCACGAAGACGCTGAATACAGCCAGCGGCGCCAGTGGCTTCACACCTGCGAACGTCAATGCAAACAGCACTGCCGTCAAAATCAGTTTCCCCGCCTCGCCGGCATAAAAAGACCGGACGATAGCCTGGGCTGCTCGGGCGCCGGAAAACCGAAAGGCCCTGTGAGCAAAGTAAATATTGGGAAGCAAGGCTATCAGGCCTCCGCAAAGCCCTGAGTATCCGGCGACGACTCCTTTCCATTGCCAGAGCGCCAATGTGGCGATCAGTACGACGGTAAATTGAGCCATCAGAACCGGGAAAACTGCCAGACGATGGAACGGCAAGCGGTTTGGCGTGCGGGTTTCCATCGCTTTTGCTCTCCAATAGTCGGCCGCCATAATTCAATAACTTGGCATAATTTGTGCCGACAAAATGCGCGCAGAGTATAGGGGCGGTTCTGCCCCTATTCAACCTTCAGGTAGTGATTTCCGACTGCGCGCTACAAGAGCAATTGTTTCAGCGAATGTGCGCAAGAACACCTTGCAGCTCATCGAGAGAGTTATAGCCAATCACCAATTGCCCTTTGCCCTTCTTTCCGTGGCGAATCTGCACCGCAGAGCCCAGGCGCTCGGCCAGGCGCTGTTCAAGACGGGCGATATCCGGATCAGGTTTTGGTGCTTCGACAGGGGCGGGTTTACCGCTCAACCATTGACGAACCAGTGCCTCGGTCTGGCGCACGGTAAGGCCGCGTGCGACAACATGTCGCGCCCCTTCAACCTGTTGATTTTCCGGCAAACCGAGCAATGCCCGGGCATGACCCATTTCCAGGTCGCCATGGGACAGCATGGTCTTGATGACTTCCGGCAACGCAATCAGGCGCAACAGGTTGGCCACGGTCACGCGGGATTTGCCCACCGCCTCGGCAACTTGTTGCTGGGTCAGCTGGAATTCCTGCTGCAAGCGCTGCAGGGCAACGGCTTCCTCGATCGGGTTGAGGTCTTCGCGCTGGATGTTCTCGATCAACGCCATGGCGATGGCCGTTTCATCCGGGACGTCACGGACCATTGCCGGGATGGTTTCCTGGCCGGCCTGCTGGCTGGCGCGCCAGCGACGTTCTCCGGCGATGATCTCGAAGCGGCCATTGGCGATCGGCCGGACCACGATCGGCTGCATCACGCCCTGGCTCTTGATCGACTGGGCCAGTTCTTCCAGCGCCTGCGGGTCCATGTCCCGGCGCGGCTGGTATTTGCCGCGCTGGATCAGGTCCAGGGGCAGGTGCTGCAACTCGCGCTGGTCGGCCTGCACGGCCTGTTCTTCCAGCGAGCTGACAGTCGGACCGCTGAGCAGTGCATCCAGTCCACGTCCGAGACCTCGTTTCTTGACGGCCATGGGGTTTCCTTAAGTTGGCTGGGCTGCAGCGGTGCGTGGGTTGCGGCGCTGACGGCGAACCATCTCGCCCGCCAGGGCCAGGTAAGCCAACGCACCACGGGATTGTTTGTCGTAGGCCAGGGCCGGCATGCCGTAGCTCGGGGCTTCGGCCAGACGGATGTTTCGCGGGATGACGGTGTCGTAGAGCTGCTCGCCGAAATGTTCCTTGAGCTGGGCCGAAACGTCGTTCATCAGGCTCAGGCGCGGGTCGTACATGGTTCGCAACAGGCCTTCGACCTTCAGTTCCGGGTTCAGCAGTTCGGCGATGCGCTTGATGTTATCCACAAGGTCGCTCAACCCTTCCAGGGCGAAGTACTCGCACTGCATGGGGATAATGACCCCATCGGCGGCCACCAGGGCGTTGAGGGTCAGCATCGACAGCGACGGCGGGCAATCGATCAGGATGTAGTCGTAGTTTTCCCGGATCGGCGCCAAGGCGCTGCGCAGGCGGCTTTCCTTCATCTGCATTTCCAGCAGCACCACTTCCGCCGCCGTCAGGTCGCGGTTGGCCGGCAGCAGTTGATAACCGCCATGTTCAGAGAAGTGCATGGCCTGGCCCAGATCGCATTCGCCGATCAGGACGTCGTAGATGGAATTTTCCAGGCCATGCTTATCCACACCGCTGCCCATGGTGGCGTTGCCCTGTGGATCGAGATCGATCAACAGCACCCGGCGCTTGGTCGCGACCAGGGATGCTGCGAGGTTGATGCAGGTGGTGGTCTTGCCCACACCACCTTTCTGGTTCGCTATCGCGAATACCTTAGCCATTCTTGCTTGTGTTCCCAATCATGCCGTGCGGCGCAGTATCAGCAGATGGCGTTGGCCTTGGCAACCGGGTACGGCCAAGGCGTGTTCGCTATCGAGGTGGAAGTCTGCCGGCAATGCTACCAGCTCATCGGCCGGATGAACGCCCTTCATTGCCAGCCAGCGCGTATTGGTATCGCCCAGGTGGCGAGTCCAGTTGCTGAAGTTCTCCATGCTGCTGAACGCCCGGGAGATGATCCCGTTGAACGGCTCGGCAGGCTGGAACGCTTCGACGCGGCTGTGGATAACTTGCAGGTTATCCAGTTTGAGTTCGAGTTTGACCTGGGTCAGGAAGCGGGTTTTCTTGCCGTTACTGTCCAGACAGGTCACTTGCGAGTCGGGAAACAGGATTGCCAGCGGGATCCCCGGCATGCCGCCGCCACTGCCGACATCCAGCCAGCGACCGTTTTCGATGAAGGCCATGACACTGAGACTGTCGAGCAGATGCCGCGAGACCATTTCATCCGGATCGCGTACGGCGGTCAGGTTGTAGGCCTTGTTCCACTTGATCAACAGCGCCAGATAGCCCAGCAATTGCGCGTGCTGGGCTTCGGTCAGGCTGACACCGAGCTGACGGGCACCTGTGGATAACTCTTCAGCGTGTTGCGAGGTGACCATCGAACTCAAGCGCTTTGCTCCAACTGGCGGCCCGCGCCGCGTTTTTTCAAATGAATCATCAACAGCGAAATCGCCGCCGGCGTGACGCCGGGAATGCGCGAAGCCTGGCCCAGGGTCTCTGGACGGGTCGCACCGAGCTTGCCCTGGATTTCTTTCGACAACCCGGAAATGCCGGTGTAATCGATATCCACAGGCAGCCTGGTGTCTTCACTGGCGCGCAGACGGGCAATTTCGTCCTGCTGGCGGTCGATGTAACCGGCGTATTTGGTCTTGATCTCGACCTGCTCGGCAACCTGTGGATCTTCCGCGCCCTGGCCGGTCACTTCCACCAGCCCGGCGTAATCGATTTCCGGGCGGCTCAAGAGGTTGAGCAAATTGTATTCGTGGGTCAGCGGCGTGCCGAATTTCGCCGCGATGGCATCGCCCTGCTCGGTACCGGGACGCACCCAGGTACTTTTCAGGCGCTGCTCTTCCAGCTCGATACTTTCGCGTTTCTGGCAGAACGCGGCCCAGCGCGCGTCATCCACCAATCCCAGTTCACGACCTTTCTCGGTCAGGCGCAGGTCGGCGTTGTCTTCCCGCAGGATCAGGCGATATTCCGCGCGGGAGGTGAACATCCGATACGGTTCCTGGGTACCCAAGGTGATCAGGTCGTCTACCAGCACACCGATGTACGCCTCATCGCGGCGCGGGCACCAGGCTTCTTTGCCCTTGGCGAGCAGTGCGGCGTTGGCGCCGGCGAGCAAACCCTGGGCACCCGCTTCTTCGTAACCGGTGGTGCCGTTGATCTGCCCGGCAAAGAACAAACCGCCGATAACCTTGGTTTCCAGGCTGTATTTCAAATCGCGCGGATCGAAGTAGTCGTACTCGATCGCATAACCCGGACGCACGATGTGCGCGTTCTCCATGCCACGGATCGATTGCACGATCTGCAACTGCACGTCGAACGGCAGGCTTGTGGATATCCCGTTCGGATACAGCTCATGGGTGGTCAAACCTTCCGGTTCGATGAACACCTGATGGCTTTCCTTGTCGGCAAAGCGATGGATCTTGTCTTCGATCGACGGGCAATAGCGCGGGCCGACACCTTCGATTTCACCGGCGGCGGAGTACATCGGCGATCGATCGAGGTTCGCCGCGATGATTTCGTGGGTGCGGGCGTTGGTATGGGTGATCCAGCAACTGACTTGCCGTGGATGCTGTTCCTTGTTGCCCATGAACGACATCACCGGGATTGGAGTATCCCCAGGTTGCTCGGTCATCACCGAGAAATCCACGGACTTGCCATCAATGCGAGGTGGCGTACCGGTTTTCAGGCGCCCGACACGCAATGGCAACTCACGCAGACGGTGAGCCAGAGCAATCGACGGCGGATCCCCGGCACGCCCGCCGGAAAAATTCTGCAAACCAATGTGGATAAGTCCGCCGAGGAAGGTCCCGGTGGTCAACACCACGCAATCGGCGAAGAAACGCAGGCCCATCTGTGTGACGACACCACGTACCCGGTCCTGCTCGACGATCAGGTCATCGGCCGCTTGTTGAAATATCCACAGGTTCGGCTGGTTTTCCAGGATTTCGCGGACAGCGGCCTTGTAGAGGACTCGGTCGGCCTGGGCGCGAGTAGCGCGCACGGCCGGGCCTTTGCGGCTGTTCAATACGCGAAATTGGATACCACCCTTATCGGTGGCCATGGCCATCGCGCCCCCAAGGGCATCGATCTCCTTGACCAGGTGGCTTTTGCCGATCCCGCCAATGGCAGGGTTGCAGCTCATGGCGCCGAGGGTTTCCACGTTATGCGTCAGCAACAGGGTTTTTGCCCCCATGCGTGCTGATGCAAGTGCTGCCTCGGTACCGGCATGACCGCCGCCGATGACGATCACTTCAAAACGGGAAGGGAAATCCACCACGCACCTCGTGCCTGCTTTATTCAGGTAATTCGGAAATAGGTTTTTGAGTCTGGCCCTGGGCGTTTTTCGAACCAGGTCGGCAAGTATAGGGACTTCGCCCTTTCTAAAGAACCCTTTGCACAAAATTTAACCAGCTGTGGAGAACTCGCGGTTAAAAAAATAAAAAAGAAAGAAATTTATAAAATCTTTGTTTTTATGTTTATTCTTACTGAGCCAACGATCTGTGGATAACGTTACGCAGGCCTTTATTTTCAATGTGTACAGAGATTCAAAACCCTGTGGTCATGTGCCATTGAGGGGCTTGGATAACCGGTGTAAGCCTGTGGATGAATGGGGCGGTTATCCACAGATGCAGTTATCTTCAGTTTCGAAGGCGGTTTATCAACCGACCTCAATGGCAGTTATTCACAGGGCTTAATCCACAGAAAACCGTCGACAAGGGCTCGTCGAAGCGCCCGCAGGCACGCCGCCATTAAGGGCAATCGGTTCAAAAAAGAGAGGAGGTAGCGGGTTTGTGTTGCGCTCGATAGGCCTGTGGCGAGGGAGCTTGCTCCCGCTGGGTCGCGAAGCGGCCCCAAAACCTGCCGAATGCGCAGTACCTGACACACCGCACCCGCCGGTTTACGACTGCTTCGCAGCCGAACGGGAGCAAGCTCCCCCGCCACGGGTTCGTCGTCAGTCCGGTGGGATTATTTACCGATGCAGAAGCTGGAAAAGATTCGTCCCAGCAGGTCATCGGAGCTGAAGGCACCGGTAATTTCCCCCAGGGACTGTTGCGCCTGGCGCAAATCTTCAGCCAACAACTCCCCAGCCCCTGCCAAGGTCAGCTGCGCGCGACCGTGTTCGAGGGCCGCGCTGGCATGGCGCAATGCTTCAAGGTGCCGCCGGCGAGCGCTGAAGCTGCTCTCCGAGGTCTGCTCATAACCCATGCAGGCCTTGAGATGCTCGCGCAGCAGCTCCAGGCTTTCACCCGCCGACTTCGCGCTCAGGCTGATGGTCACGTGCCCGTCATCACTGACGTCGAGGGTAATCGCTTCCCCGGTCAAATCGGCCTTGTTGCGAATCAGGGTGACTTTCGCCGGATCCGGGCGCACCTCGAGGAATTCCGGCCACAAGGCAAAGGGATCGTCAGCTTCCGGTGCGGTGGCATCCACCACCAGCAATACCCGGTCGGCTTCACCAATGGCCTTGAGTGCCCGTTCAACGCCGATTTTTTCCACCTGGTCCTCGGTGTCGCGCAAACCGGCGGTATCCACCACGTGCAGCGGCATGCCGTCGATGTGGATATGTTCACGGAGGATGTCCCGGGTGGTGCCGGCGATCTCGGTGACAATTGCCGCCTCGCGACCGGCCAGGGCATTCAACAGGCTGGATTTGCCGGCATTCGGTCGTCCAGCGATCACCACGGTCATGCCATCGCGCAACAAGGCACCCTGCCCGGCTTCGCGCAGTACTGTGGATAACTCATCGCGCACCTTATCGAGCATGCTCAGCACGTGGCCATCGGCGAGGAAGTCGATTTCCTCCTCCGGAAAGTCGATGGCGGCTTCGACGTAGATCCGCAGGCCGATCAATTGTTCGGTGAGGTTATGCACACGCTGGGAAAACGCTCCCTGTAAAGAACGCAAGGCGTTGCGGGCGGCCTGTGCGGAACTGGCTTCGATCAAATCGGCAATCGCCTCGGCCTGGGCCAGGTCGAGCTTGTCGTTGAGGAATGCCCGTTCGCTGAATTCCCCCGGTCGGGCCAGGCGGCAGCCCAGTTCAAGGCAACGCTTGAGCAGCATGTCCAGCACGATAGGGCCGCCATGCCCTTGCAGTTCCAACACGTCTTCGCCCGTGAACGAATTAGGCCCCGGGAAATACAAGGCCAGACCTTCGTCGAGCACCTGTTGGTCATCACTGAAAAACGGGCCGTAATGGGCGAATCGCGGCTTGAGTTCACGGCCGCTGATGGCCTTGGCCGCGACACTGGCCAACGGCCCGGAAATACGGACGATGCCGACACCACCGCGACCTTGGGCGGTGGCAACAGCGGCGATGGTTTCACGCGGTGCGCTCATAAACCGGTATCCAGACAAAAGTGGCAGATAGCAAAACGCCCCACTAGGGGGCGTTTTGTGTGGTTATCCACAGAGCAAGTTACGCCTCGGCTTTTTTCGTCGCCGCTTCGATCTTACGTGTGATGTACCACTGCTGAGTGATGGACAACACGTTGTTCACAACCCAGTACAGCACAAGACCCGCCGGGAACCACAGGAAGAAGAAGGTGAAGATGATTGGCATCATTTTCATGACCTTCGCTTGCATCGGATCCGGAGGCGTTGGGTTCAGTTGCTGCTGGATGAACATGGTCGCGCCCATGATGATCGGCAGGATGAAGAACGGATCCTTGATCGACAGGTCGGTAATCCACAGCATGAACGGCGCCTGGCGCATCTCCACGCTTTCCAGCAGTACCCAGTAAAGCGCCAGGAACACAGGCATCTGCACAAGAATCGGCAAGCAACCACCCAGCGGGTTGATCTTCTCTTTCTTGTACAGCTCCATCATGGCCTGGGACATTTTCTGCCGGTCATCGCCATGTTGTTCTTTCAGGGCGGCCAGTTTCGGAGCCACTGCACGCATGCGCGCCATCGACTTGTAGCTGGCGGCCGACAACGGGAAGAAGATCCCCTTGATCAGCATGGTCAGGAAAATGATCGACCAACCCCAGTTGCCGACAAGGCTGTGGATATGTTGCAGCAGCCAGAAGATAGGCTGGGCAATGAACCACAGGAAGCCATAGTCAACGGTCAGTTCCAGGCCTGGGGACAACTCTTTCAGCACGGCCTGGCTTTTTGGACCGGCGTACAGGACGGCACTGGTTTCGGCTTTTGCACCGGGCGCGGCAGTCAATGTCGGGCCGGTGTAACCGATGATGAAGTTGCCTTTGCTGTCTTTACGCGTCTGGACGACGTTGCTGTCGCCTTTCTGCGGGATCCAGGCTGTTACAAAGTAGTGCTGCAGCCAGGCAACCCAGCCACCTTGGACGGTTTCCTTCAGCTGGGCCTTGTCCATGTCCTTCATGGACACTTTTTTGTACGGTTCCGAACTTGTCCACAGGGCAGCGCCCAGGTAAGTCGCGGTGCCGGTGGCGGTGCTGGAAGAAGGATCGTCGCTGGCGTCACGCTTGAGTTGCGCGAACATCGCACCGGACCAAGGCTGGGCGCTCTGGTTGTCGATCAGGTAAGAGACGGTTACGTCGTACATGCCACGTTTCACAGTGAAACGCTTGATGTAATTGACGCCATCCTTGCTGAACTTCAGGTCCACGACCAGTTGGTCCTGACCATCAGCCAGTTGATAAGTCTTCTTCTCGGCAGAGTAAATCGGGCGACCGGCCGGGTTCGAATCCGGACCGTTGGTACCGATCAGGCCACTTTGGGCCAGATAGGTGCGCTCGTTACCGTTGTCGAACAGCTGGAACGGGATTTCCGGATGATCCTGGCGACGTGGGTACAGCGGCAGCTTCAGCTGGGCGACGTCACCACCTTGTGGATCGATTGCCAGCTCGAGCACGTCCGTCTTGATCTGGATGAGATCTTTGCTTACGGCCACTGGGGCTTCGGCAGGAGCGCTGGTATCGCTTGCCGCGCGTGGGATGTCGTCATTGCTGGCAGCGTTGTTGCCAACTGGAGCATCCGGCAGGCTCGGTGCGGTATTGCTGGCTGCAACATTCTGAGTCGGCAGGGCAGCCTGGCCATAGTCCTGGTTCCATTTAAGGACCATGACGTAGGACACGATTGCCAGGGCGACGATCAGGATCGTGCGTTTGATATCCATGATTACTCGGCCATCGAAGAAGAACGGGAGGTAGGGATAGGCGGAACCGGGTCATAACCGCCGGGATTCCACGGATGACAGCGACCTAAACGACGAAAGGTCAGCCAGCCACCGCGCAGGAGGCCATGATTTTCTATGGCTTCGTACGCGTAGCAGGAACAACTGGGGTAGAAACGACAGTGACTGGCCATCAAAGGACTAATGGCATAGCGATAAAACTGGATCGGAACGAGTGCCAGTTTACGCATCGGGACTGTCTACCCCTACAGTTTCGGTGTTGACTGCTGGTACTGGCTTGTTGCGTGCCAGACGCTTCCAGAGCTTGCCGAAATGCTGAATCAATTCGGGGTTTTCTACGTCACCCAAACCTTTGCGCGCGACGATAACGATGTCCCATCCGACCAGTGAATCCTGGTTCAGGCGAAACGATTCGCGCATCAGACGTTTGAGGCGATTGCGCTGAACGGAGAGCTTGACGCTCTTTTTCCCGATGACCAGCCCTAGTCGGGGGTGATCGAGATCGTTACTGCGCGCAAGGAGCAGGAGATTTTTCCCCGGAACCTTGCCGGTAGGGGAGTCAAAGACTGCCTTGAAATGCCGGGGGGTAAGCAGACGCTTTTCCCGACTGAAGTCCTGACTCACCTCCAGTGCCGGATTATCAAACTGCCAGACGCGCACGACCTTTGGCGCGACGACGCGACAGGACGGCACGACCGTTCTTGGTAGCCATGCGAGCACGGAAACCGTGGGTACGAGCGCGTTTGATAGTGCTTGGTTGGAAAGTACGTTTCATTGTCGTGTTACCTGGTTCGTCCACAACGGGCCGGAATGGCCCCCGTTTTAAGAGACCGGGGATTCTAGAGAAAGCAAGCCTCTAGGTCAATTTCCAACCAGCGTTTCCTTTAAATAGATATCCAGGCGTTTTTCGCGGATCCATCACCGAGCGCTAGATATAGATATAAAGAAGGGAATTATTTAAAGCTTTTTTGTAAAGCTTATAAAAGCTAGGCCGCCACTTGTCTGTGGATAACCATGTCAAGGCCTTGTAATCCGCCATGTACAGAGAATGACAACTACACGGGAAAGCAGTGGCCAGCCTGTGCTGCGCTGTCGGATAAGCTGTGGGTGGAATGGCTGGTTATCCACAGGGCGGTTATCCACCGAGTTTCGCCCCCAGTTGTGCAACGACCTCAGGCACGGTTATCCACAGAGCTTATCCACCGACCGCTGGTCGTCTTTCTCTCGGTTAACGCACTGATAAATCATGGCCGATGAGCAAGCTGCGTGTGGATAAGTGCACGTCTGCTCGCTACAATGGCCGCTTGTTTTTGCCTCACCGGCTTTCAACTTAGGGGATATCCGTGTCAGTGGAACTTTGGCAGCAGTGCGTGGAGCTTTTGCGCGATGAGCTGCCTGCCCAACAATTCAACACTTGGATCCGTCCACTACAGGTCGAAGCCGAAGGCGACGAGTTGCGTGTCTATGCACCGAACCGTTTCGTTCTCGACTGGGTCAACGAAAAGTACCTGGGCCGGGTCATGGAACTGCTCGACGAGCATGGCAATGGCATGGCGCCTGCGCTGTCCTTATTAATAGGCAGCAAACGCAGCTCGGCACCCCGCGCCGCGCCCAATGCGCCGCTGGCTGCCGCCGCGTCACAGGCCCAGCAGGCTGCGCCGGCACCGGTCAACAACCATGCCGCCCCGGCGCCCGCGCCTGCTTCGAGCAAGCGCAATACACAAAAGGTTGCCGAAGTCAGCGAGGAGCCTTCCCGGGACAGCTTCGACCCTATGGCCGGCGCCAGCTCCCAGCAGGCACCGGTGCGGGCCGAACAGCGCACCGTCCAGGTCGAAGGCGCGCTCAAGCACACCAGCTACCTGAACCGGACCTTTACCTTCGAGAACTTCGTCGAAGGTAAATCCAACCAACTGGCCCGCGCGGCGGCCTGGCAGGTGGCGGACAACCCCAAGCACGGCTATAACCCGCTCTTCCTGTATGGCGGCGTAGGCTTGGGTAAGACCCACTTGATGCATGCCGTGGGCAACCACTTATTAAAGAAGAACCCGAATGCCAAGGTCGTGTACCTGCATTCCGAGCGTTTCGTGGCCGACATGGTCAAGGCGCTGCAACTGAACGCCATCAACGAATTCAAGCGTTTCTACCGTTCGGTGGATGCCTTGCTGATCGACGACATTCAGTTCTTCGCCCGCAAGGAACGTTCCCAGGAAGAGTTTTTCCACACCTTCAACGCATTGCTTGAAGGCGGGCAGCAGGTCATTCTCACCAGTGACCGCTACCCGAAAGAGATCGAGGGCCTCGAGGAACGCCTCAAGTCGCGTTTCGGCTGGGGCCTGACGGTGGCCGTCGAGCCGCCGGAACTGGAAACCCGGGTGGCGATCCTGATGAAGAAAGCCGACCAGGCCAAGGTCGAGCTGCCTCACGACGCCGCCTTCTTCATTGCCCAGCGTATTCGCTCGAACGTGCGTGAACTCGAAGGTGCCCTCAAGCGGGTGATCGCTCACTCGCACTTCATGGGTCGCGATATCACCATCGAGCTGATTCGCGAATCCTTGAAGGACTTGTTGGCGCTCCAGGACAAATTGGTTTCTGTGGATAACATTCAGCGAACGGTTGCCGAATACTACAAAATCAAGATCTCCGACCTGCTGTCCAAACGCCGTTCGCGTTCGGTGGCACGTCCACGCCAGGTGGCCATGGCCCTGTCCAAGGAACTGACCAACCACAGCCTGCCGGAAATCGGCGATGTGTTTGGCGGACGCGACCACACCACCGTGTTGCACGCCTGCCGCAAGATCAACGAACTTAAGGAATCCGACGCGGACATCCGCGAGGACTACAAGAACCTGCTGCGTACACTGACCACTTGATGACCACCAGCGCAGCTTTTAAGGCAAGGGACTAGACCATGCATTTCACCATTCAACGCGAAGCCCTGTTGAAACCCCTGCAACTGGTCGCAGGCGTCGTCGAACGCCGCCAGACCTTGCCGGTACTTTCCAACGTGCTGCTGGTTGTCGAAGGCCAGCAATTATCGCTGACCGGTACCGACCTGGAAGTCGAGCTGGTCGGTCGCGTGCAACTTGAGGAACCGGCTGATCCGGGTTCCATCACCGTGCCGGCGCGCAAGCTGATGGACATCTGCAAGAGCCTGCCCAACGACGCGCTGATCGACATCAAGGTCGATGAGCAGAAGCTCGTGGTCAAGGCCGGTCGCAGCCGCTTTACCTTGTCCACACTGCCAGCCAACGATTTCCCGACCGTTGAAGAAGGCCCGGGTTCTCTGACTTGCAGCCTGGACCAGAGCAAACTGCGTCGCTTGATCGAACGCACCAGTTTCGCCATGGCCCAGCAGGACGTGCGTTATTACCTCAACGGCATGCTGCTGGAAGTGTCGGCCGGCGTTATCCGCGCTGTTGCCACCGACGGGCACCGCCTGGCCATGTGCTCGATGCAGGCCGATATCGGCCAGCCGGATCGCCATCAGGTGATCGTGCCGCGTAAAGGTATCCTGGAGCTGGCCCGCCTGCTGACCGAGCCGGACGGCAATGTCAGCATCGTGCTGGGCCAGCACCACATCCGCGCCACCACGGGCGAGTTCACCTTCACGTCGAAACTGGTGGACGGCAAGTTCCCGGACTACGAACGTGTGCTGCCAAAAGGCGGCGACAAGCTGGTGCTGGGCGATCGCCAAGCGCTGCGCGAAGCCTTCAGCCGTACCGCGATCTTGTCCAACGAGAAGTACCGTGGCATTCGTCTGCAACTGGCCAATGGTCAGCTGAAGATCCAGGCGAACAACCCGGAGCAGGAAGAAGCGGAAGAAGAAGTAGGCGTTGAGTACAACGGCGGCTCCCTGGAAATCGGCTTCAACGTCAGCTATCTGCTCGACGTGCTGGGCGTGATGACTACCGAGCAAGTGCGTCTGATCCTGTCTGACTCCAACAGCAGTGCGCTGGTGCAAGAGTCCGACAACGACGACTCGGCTTACGTTGTCATGCCGATGCGTCTGTAATCAGAATCAGCTAGATGTCCTTAAGTCGCGTCTCGGTCACCGCGGTGCGCAATCTGCACCCGGTGACCTTCTCCCCTTCCCCCCGCATCAATATCCTTTACGGCGCCAACGGCAGCGGCAAAACCAGCGTCCTGGAAGCCGTGCACTTGCTCGGGCTTGCCCGTTCGTTTCGCAGCACCCGCCTGTTACCTGTCATCCAGTACGATCAGTTGGCGTGCACGGTGTTTGGCCAGGTGGAGCTGGCGGAAGGCGGCCACAGCGCCCTGGGGATATCGCGAGATCGGCAAGGCGAGTTTCAGATCCGCATCGATGGGCAGAACGCTCGCAGTGCGGCACAGCTGGCCGAGATCCTGCCGTTGCAGCTGATCAACCCGGACAGCTTCCGTCTGCTGGAAGGCGCACCGAAGATTCGCCGGCAGTTCCTCGATTGGGGCGTGTTCCACGTGGAACCGCGTTTCATGTCGACGTGGCAACGCTTGCAGAAGGCGCTGCGCCAGCGAAACTCTTGGCTGCGGCATGGTACACTTGACGCCGTTTCGCAAGCGGTTTGGGACAGGGAACTGTGTCAGGCCAGCGCTGAAATCGATGAATACCGCCGCGCTTACATCAAAGCCTTGAAACCGGTCTTCGAGCAGACCTTGAGCGAACTGGTTGAGCTTGAGGGCCTGACGCTCAGCTATTACCGAGGCTGGGACAAGGACCGGGAACTGAGCACCGTGCTGGCTGGCTCGCTGCAGCGAGACCAGCAGATGGGCCATACCCAGGCTGGACCACAACGCGCTGACTTGCGCCTCAGATTGGGCGCACATAACGCCGCGGACATCTTGTCCCGGGGGCAGCAGAAGTTGGTGGTGTGTGCCTTGCGTATCGCCCAGGGGCACCTGGTTAGCCAGGCCCGTCGCGGTCAGTGTATTTATCTGGTGGATGACTTGCCGTCCGAGCTGGACGAAGCCCACCGTCGCGCCCTGTGCCGCTTGCTGGAAGACTTACGCTGCCAGGTGTTCATCACCTGTGTAGACCACGAATTATTGAGGGAAGGCTGGCAGACGGAAACGCCAGTCGCCCTGTTCCACGTGGAACAGGGCCGTATCACCCAGACCCACGACCATCGGGAGTGAAGGCATTGAGCGAAGAAAATACGTACGACTCAACGAGCATTAAAGTGCTGAAAGGCCTGGATGCCGTACGCAAACGTCCCGGTATGTACATTGGTGACACCGACGATGGCAGCGGTCTGCACCACATGGTGTTCGAGGTGGTCGACAACTCCATCGACGAAGCCCTCGCCGGCCATTGCGACGACATCAGCATCATCATCCACCCGGATGAGTCCATCACCGTTCGCGACAACGGCCGTGGCATCCCGGTAGACGTGCACAAAGAGGAAGGCGTTTCCGCCGCCGAGGTCATCATGACCGTCCTTCACGCCGGCGGTAAGTTCGACGACAACTCCTACAAGGTCTCCGGCGGTCTGCACGGCGTCGGTGTATCGGTGGTGAACGCACTGTCCGAACAGCTTGTTCTTACGGTTCGCCGTAGCGGCAAGATCTGGGAACAGACCTACGTCCACGGCGTGCCCCAGGCACCGATGGCGATCGTTGGTGACAGCGAGTCCACCGGCACCCAGATCCATTTCAAGGCCTCGAGCGAAACCTTCAAGAACATCCACTTCAGCTGGGACATCCTGGCCAAGCGGATTCGTGAACTGTCCTTCCTCAACTCCGGTGTCGGCATCGTCCTCAAGGACGAGCGCAGCGGCAAGGAAGAACTGTTCAAGTACGAAGGTGGCCTGCGTGCGTTCGTTGAATACCTGAACACCAACAAGACCCCGGTCAACCAGGTGTTCCACTTCAACGTCCAGCGTGAAGACGGCATCGGCGTGGAAATCGCCCTGCAGTGGAACGACAGCTTCAACGAGAACCTGTTGTGCTTCACCAACAACATTCCCCAGCGTGACGGCGGTACTCACCTGGTGGGCTTCCGTTCGGCGCTGACCCGTAACCTGAACAACTACATCGAACAGGAAGGCCTGGCGAAGAAGCATAAAGTCGCCACCACCGGTGACGATGCCCGTGAAGGCCTGACCGCGATCATTTCGGTGAAGGTGCCGGATCCGAAGTTCAGTTCCCAGACCAAGGACAAGCTGGTGTCTTCCGAAGTGAAGACCGCAGTTGAGCAGGAGATGGGCAAGTACTTCTCCGACTTCCTGCTGGAGAACCCGAACGAAGCCAAGCTGGTGGTCGGCAAGATGATCGACGCCGCCCGTGCCCGTGAAGCCGCGCGCAAGGCTCGTGAGATGACCCGTCGCAAAGGCGCGCTGGACATCGCCGGCCTGCCGGGCAAACTGGCTGACTGCCAGGAAAAGGACCCTGCCCTGTCCGAACTGTACCTCGTGGAAGGTGACTCTGCTGGCGGTTCCGCCAAGCAGGGCCGCAACCGCCGCACCCAGGCCATCCTGCCGCTCAAGGGCAAGATCCTCAACGTAGAGAAGGCGCGCTTCGACAAGATGATTTCCTCCCAGGAAGTCGGCACCTTGATTACCGCGTTGGGCTGTGGCATCGGCCGCGAAGAGTACAACATCGACAAGCTGCGCTATCACAACATCATCATCATGACCGATGCTGACGTCGACGGTTCGCACATCCGTACCCTGCTGCTGACGTTCTTCTTCCGTCAGTTGCCAGAGCTGATCGAGCGCGGCTACATCTACATCGCCCAGCCGCCGCTGTACAAGGTCAAGAAAGGCAAGCAAGAGCAATACATCAAAGACGACGACGCCATGGAAGAGTACATGACGCAGTCGGCCCTGGAAGACGCGAGCCTGCACCTGAACGAAGATGCCCCAGGCATTTCCGGCGAAGCCCTTGAGCGCCTGGTCAACGACTTCCGCCTGGTGATGAAGACCCTCAAGCGCCTGTCGCGCCTGTACCCACAGGAACTGACCGAGCACTTCATCTACCTGCCAGCCGTGAGCCTGGAGCAACTGTCCGATCATGCAGCGATGCAGGATTGGCTGGCCCAGTACGAAGTACGCCTGCGCACTGTCGAGAAATCCGGCCTGGTCTACAAAGCCAGCCTGCGTGAAGACCGTGAACGTAACGTCTGGCTGCCGGAGGTCGAACTGATCTCCCACGGCCTGTCGAACTACGTCACCTTCAACCGCGACTTCTTCGGCAGCAACGACTACAAGACCGTGGTATCCCTCGGCGCGCAACTGAGCACGCTGCTGGACGAAGGTGCCTACATCCAACGTGGCGAACGCAAGAAAGCCGTGACCGAGTTCAAGGAAGCCCTTGAATGGCTGATGGCCGAAAGCACCAAGCGCCACACCATCCAGCGATACAAAGGTCTGGGTGAGATGAACCCGGATCAGCTGTGGGAAACCACCATGGACCCGGGCTCGCGCCGGATGCTGAAAGTGACCATCGAAGACGCCATTGGCGCGGACCAGATCTTCAACACCCTGATGGGTGATGCGGTCGAGCCTCGTCGTGACTTCATCGAGAGCAATGCGTTGGCGGTATCCAACCTGGATTTCTGATTCTTTGTCGATGGGCACATTAAGTGTCGCGAGTGGGCGGGTTATTGTCGCTCTCTAATGAAAACCCCCGGCCTCGTGCCGGGGTTTTTCTATGTATTGATCTATAAATATGGCCCAATGATCGTCATTCCCTCGAATGGAATAGACCAGGGTGATCCTGCCCAGGGCGACCATGCTTAAGGTCGAGCAGATGGTGAGTTGCCAAGCCTCAGTGGGAAGATATGCGTCAGGACTTTCGCTCAAAGGGTTGGCTCAGCAACAGACGAATCGGAAATACCGCGATCCAGACACATTGGTAAATGCTTCGGAAAATGTACAAAGTCACTCAAGGGTAGTACCAGAAGCTGCTGGGCTCTAGAAGCACCGGGCCACACCTTCGCTTGGATTGAAGCAATGCTTCTCGTAGCTTCTGTAATTTGATAGGCGCGGTTTGTTAGGTTTACCGCACAGCGTCACCGGTAGCTTTCTCTCGCACCCATATCTATCAGTTTCTGTGGGGGCGAGTTGCTCGAATACAAAACAGTGAGAATAAGGTGTGAGTAGCAAACCAACGAAAACAATGATTTCTCTCTTCAGTGGAGCAGGTGGGCTGGATCTTGGATTGAGCGCGGCCGGATTTACCAACAAATTATGTGTGGAAATCGACGAAATTGCTCAACAGACGCTTACCTTAAATCATCCAAAATGGAAAATAGCTTGTCCTGGCGATATCCACGCATTAACACCTAGCGAATTGCTAAAACAAGCAAATCTTAAGCCTAGAGAACTCACCCTCCTCGCTGGCGGGCCGCCATGCCAACCTTTCTCTAAGTCCGGATATTGGGCAACAGGGGATACAGATCGTCTGACGGATCCACGAGCTAGAACGTTAAAAGCCTATTTAGATATCGTCCGTGAAGCTCAACCGGAAGTTATTTTGCTTGAAAATGTCAAAGGTATAGCCTTCTCAGAGAAGGATGAAGGTTTACAGCTTTTGATAAATGAACTAAACAATATCAATAGAGCAAAGAAAACCAACTACAAACCTCATGTAATTACAGTGAATGCCGCTGATTATGGAGTACCTCAATCAAGGGAGCGTGTATTCATTCTTGCTAGTAGGGATGGTATGCACTTCAATCCTCCAGCGCCCACACATTTCGATCCTGAAAAATCTCAGGGTAAAGGCTTACCCTATTTAACATCGTGGGATGCGATTGGCGACCTGGACGTTGATATTTGGCCTGATGATGTTAAACCCTCAGGAAAATGGGCTGATCTACTGCCAACAATACCCGAAGGGCAAAACTACCTGTGGCACACAGAAAAGATGGGGGGATTACCGCTGTTTGGTTGGCGAACACGGTTTTGGTCGTTTCTTCTAAAGCTAGCCAAAGATAAGCCAAGCTGGACGATTCAGGCTCAGCCTGGCCCTGCAACAGGCCCTTTTCACTGGCAAGGAAGATTGCTGTCGGTTCGTGAACTCGCCCGAATCCAAACCTTCCCAGATGACTACATGTTTGCAGGCGATCGACGTGCCGCTCACATCCAGATCGGCAATGCGGTCCCTCCGGCGATTGGGGAGCTTTTTGGATTGGAAATACGGAGTCAACTTCTCGGGGAGCGAGTTCGTAGAAAGCTAAAGCTCATTCCTGAAAAAAGGACTGACTGTCCATCACCAGAAAAGCCAAAATCGGTACCGAAAAAATATTTGTCATTAAGTGGCGCTCACGATGCCCACCCCGGAACAGGGAAAGGTCCTGGAGCACAAAAACGCGAACAGAAGGAACACGTCCATGCCAGATAGCAGCAAACGAGAGTCGCGCTCACGAATTCTCGAAGCACTTGAGCGTGAGTTAATGGGCCCCACTTCTACGGATGAGGTAATCACTGAATTTCCTACCACCCGTTATGTTGTTGGACGGCTGGCACCTTTGAAGTCAGAGATTCCAGAACTGGAGCGCGACCAGATTGCTGCCGGGAACGATGATGATGAAGGCGGTGAATACGAGCCTCAACCACCGCTCATTGGGGGCTTTAGCCCTTCCTCCATGGGGCTCTCATTCCTCATATCCCAAGATACTCAAACAATTAATGCCAGGGCTTCGTGGGGCGACTACAGACGCGAAAAGGATGAGTCCGAAGGTGGAACCTATTGGAAGCGTTACCAGAGGTCAGTTTTAGTAGAGACCATCCCTGTTAACACAATCGGCAAACTCAAGCCAATCGCCCTATCTAAGTCCATTGCTCCAGCCTCTATAATCATTACACCGGAAGGTTTCCGAGGGCCTGGGGAGAATGGCGATGGAGACGCTCAAGTATTCCTCGAAGGAGTCGTTCACCATATCGATGGGGCCAAAGCAATTAGTCTGTTCCTAGTTAACAGGCGACCAAAAGGTGAAGATTCCGATAGGGCAAAAGATCAGCAATGGTTGATGCAACCTAAACTAGAACTATTTTCAGCTGAAAAAAACCCCATATTTGTAGCTAAGGATTTTGATAAGGAAATTTCAAAAGACCTAGAAATTACTACGGCCAACATGCTCTATCGCGATGCGAAAGAATTCGCAACTGGCCATGGAGTAGCCGCTGGCTGGGACGGGGTGAACGCTACGCGTGATCGTGCCAGCGTCCTATTTACCGATTTTATCCCCAACTCCGAAGTGCCAAGCCTAATCGCTCAAAGTGGAGATATCCCCGATCTGAATCTGGATATGTGGCAACTGAGCAGGTGCACCTCCCCTACCGACGTATTCAACGCTATCGAACCGCTGGTCTCAGCTTATGACCAATGGATTACAGATAGAAAACAAGAGGCAAAAAACGCGCCCTTTATTTCCACACCAGAGAACCGGGATACTGCAACAGTTCTCATAGAAGCGTGCGAAGACGCTGCTCGACGAATGCGCGAAGGTTTGGAACTCATCAAAAATGAATCGAAGGCCTTTGAAGCATTTTTGTTTGCCAACCACGTTATGTGGGATCAGCGCATTCACGCCATTTGGGCAGGCAGAAATCGAGACGAAGGGCAAATTGTCGGAGCGCCTGCTGACTTTGATATGCCAAACAACCGTACGTGGCGACCATTTCAAATGGGCTTTATTTTGCTCAATATTGCGAGCATGGTGAACAAGCCTAAAACGGGTGAAAAGATTGCGGCAGATCGAGAACTTGTTGATCTGCTGTGGTTCCCAACAGGTGGCGGTAAAACGGAAGCCTATCTCGGCTTAGCAGCGTTCACATTGGCGTATCGACGTTTGCGCGGCGACGTAAATGGTCTTGATTCTAGCGCCGGCGTAACCATTATCATGCGTTATACACTGCGTCTGCTGACGGTGCAGCAATTTCAACGTGCGACCGCGTTGATCTGCGCCTGTGAGTTGGTACGCAAAAGTGACCCTGGCAAGTGGGGCTACGAACCTTTCAAAATTGGCCTATGGGTCGGGAAAGCTACAACGCCCAATGACGCCAAAGCATCTGGCAAGGCGCTGGAAGATTTGGAAGAAGGCAAGAAACCACGTGACGGTAGTCCGGTACAGTTAGTTTCTTGCCCCCGTTGCGGCACCTCATTGGTAACCCCTCAAGGAAAGCCGGAAAACCAGACTTACGATTTCGATAACGCTAGGTTAAGAACGCTCGTTCGCTGCCCCAATCCGAAATGTGAATTTTGTGCCCGCCGTTCTAACGACCAAGGTCTACCGGTAGTCGTGGTCGATGATGAAATTTATCGCGAATGTCCATCATTGGTTATCGCCACGGTGGACAAATTTGCCCGCATGCCATTCAAGGGCGAAACGCAGGCACTATTCGGATTACGAGATAGATACAGCCCAACCTACGGGCACCTGACGCCAGCTCACGGCGAAAAACCCAATCAACGAATGGTAAAAGACGGTCAACCAGCACGCCGTTTAGTGCCGCCAGAATTGATCATTCAGGACGAACTACATCTGATTTCCGGCCCACTTGGTACCATGGTCGGCCTATATGAAACAGCCGTTGATTTTTTAACGCGCATTGAAACCGAAACTGGGGTCTCAGTTCCAGCAAAGATCATTGCCTCCACTGCCACAATACGCCGCGCTCGCGAGCAAATTCGCCAACTCTATAACCGCGATCTGGCTATCTTCCCGGCGAGTGGTTTGTCATCCAAAGATTCCTTCTTTGCCAAAGAGCAGGATATCAAAGAGGACGACGATAAGACTGCCGGTCGATTGTATGTGGGTTTGAACGCGCCAGGCTCCAGTACCAAAACCTTGCTCGTTCGCGTATATGCAGCGCTGCTGGCGGCCGGTGAGGCGGAAATCACCCGTGACCATGAAGCGTCAGATCCCTACGCTACGGTTGTCGGCTATTTCAATAGCCTTCGCGCACTAGGTGGTGCACGCCGACTGGTTGAAGACGACATAAAAAAACGTCTTCGTTATTTAGCTCACCAAAGAGGCTTTCCTCAGCGTTATATCAATGACCCAGACGAGCTGACCAGTCGACTCGATTCTTGGCGAATTCCCGGCTTGTTAAAAAGGCTTGATAACAAATTCCCGCGCGAAAAAGACAAGCAGTACCCCGTCGATGTTCTGCTAGCCACCAACATGATTTCCGTAGGCGTGGATATCGATCGACTCGGCTTGATGGTTGTTACAGGCCAACCTAAAAGTACCTCCGAATATATCCAAGCTACCAGTCGGGTGGGCCGAAAGCATCCTGGTTTGGTGATCACTATGTATAACTGGCTTGGTACGCGTGATCTTTCTCACTACGAACATTTCCGAGCTTACCATGCGGCGCTTTATCGATACGTTGAGGCCATTAGCGTCACACCTTTTTCGTCACGAGCTTTGGATAGAGGCTTACTTGGTGCCTTTGCTGCCATGCAGCGCTTGGGTGGGCAAAACATGGCTCGCGAAGTTCAGGCCCAAAATTTTGATCCGGCTTTGCCCTGCACAGATCTCATGATCACTAATATCACCCTGCGCGCGGCAGATTTGGTGGGTAAGAAAAACGCCAAATTGGTAAACGATCGACTGATGTCGAGCCGCGATGATTGGGCGCACTACGCCGATGATCTTTTGCGCTATTCCTGGCTGAAAAGTGGTGAACGCCCCCCAAATAACTCCCGCGTATTACTTAAAACATCGGGAACGGATAACGAAGGCCAATGGACAACGCCAGGATCTTTGCGCGAAGTGGAACCAACCGCAGCATTTTATCTTAGTGACGAGGAGTAAAAGGATGTCGAGCAAAAGAGCTATCGGAGACGTCCGCCCGAGTCAGGTGATTACCACTTTTGGTCCTGGTGCCATTGTGGACTTGCAAACCTTGTCGGTTATCGTCGCGGGCATTGACGGCTGGCACTTGGATGAGGAACTAGTTATTCACGAGCCGCGCTTGCAGCGAGCCCTGAAAGTAAAGCGCTTCTTTTCCGCTGAGCCGACTAGCGGCAATAATTTTACCAAACGCGGAACCGTGCCTACCTTTCTGTTTCCTCGCTATCAGGTTTGCACTCATCCCGAATGCGCAACCCTGTCCGAGCCTGGTGAAGAACTGGTTGAGTACAACGAAAAAACGCAGGAAATGGAATGCAAGGCACCGAATTGCAAGGGCCGCGGTAAGTATCGGGCTCCCGCCACTCCAGCGCCGTTTGTAGTTGCCTGCCCGAGCGGCCATATTGATGACTTCCCCTGGCGTGCATATGTGCACCGGGACGCCGACAACAAGTGTAAGAAGCGAATGCGCTTGGTGTATTCCGGCACCACAGGGTCGGTGTCTGATATCTGGGTTTATTGTGCATGCGATGCCAAGCGCAGCGTCAGTGATGCCTTTGGTGAAAATCGCAACCTCGCCTTGGGCGAATGTAGCCGCAAGCGTCCTTGGCTGGGTATCAAAAATAAAGACCCTCATGAATGTAAACACGCAGGCCAATTACGTGCCATTCAACGTGGCGCCACTAACGGTTGGTTCCCCCTGGTGCGCAGTGCCTTATCCATTAAAGAAGCTGCTACCCCAATAGGACAGGCGCTAAAAAAATGCCCACAACATCAAGTTGAAAAAATCGACTCCCCAGAAAAGCTGAAAACGCTGCTCGATATGGAAATGTTCCCTACGTTGTCAGAGTTCAGGGTGGAAGAGATTTGGCTGACGTTGCTGAAAGAGCGAGGCGCAATTGAAACCGATGAAATCGATTTACGCCTACCGGAATGGAATGCGTTTAGAGATATTGAAGGCAGCAACCAAGGCGATCAATCCGATTTTTTCTTAGAGGCGGGTGAGGTTCCCGATCTGCAAAGCAATAAAATCGATCGAATAATACTTGCCAGAAAATTGTTAGAAGTTCGCGCGCTCACCAGTTTTACGCGCATCGACTATGCCTCAGGCATGGACGACGACGGAATGGGCGCCTCTCGTGCGCCAATTTACAAGGAGCGGCAGGACTGGCTTCCCGCTGTTGAGGTGCGAGGCGAAGGCATTTTTATCGAATTAAATGAAGATGCCTTGGCAAATTGGGAGGCTATACCTGCGGTGCAAAAACGGGCGGCCGCCATTGAGCAAAAATACCGAGAGTGGGCGGCCGAACGTGGAGTTGATGCGAATGATTTCCCCGGTGCGCGATACGTGCTGCTGCACAGCCTGGCTCACGTATTGATGCGTCAGCTTGCTTTGGATTGTGGTTACTCCGAATCCGCAGTTCGAGAGCGTATTTACAGTAGCACCGATCCGGAACGCAGAATGGCGGGGATCTTGCTGTACACCGCTAGTGCCGATTCCGAAGGTAGTCTGGGTGGTTTAGTGGATCTAGGCAGCAAGGAGCGCTTTCCCAATTTGATTCACAGCGCCTTAGAAAACGCCAAGCGCTGCTCGTCGGACCCCCTTTGCGCAGATCACCAACCGGATGTGCATGCCACCATAAACGGTGCGGCCTGCCACGCTTGTGTGTTAGCGCCGGAGACCTCTTGCGAGGCCTTTAACCGCTTTCTGGATCGCAACTTCCTGGTGCCTACCATGGCATATAGTGATATGGCTTATTTCAAATAAGGAAGGCCATGCCAGCTACCAACACTAAAACTGCCCATACTCTTGCACAGAACGTGCGCCAGTTAATCAATGCGGGTACCTTTGCCGAAGTTATCGTGGCATTGGAATCGGGGGAGCTAACCTCACAATCCGGCTCTGCAAGCATTGCCAAACTGGCCGCAGGGCGGAGGACCGTTCAAAGTGCGTTATCGAGCTTGATAACCATCTGGACAATTGAATTCACTGCGCTCGGCAGCGCTGCATTTGCCTTGCAACTGACAGCACTCAAAGAAGCCGTGTTACTGACTGAAGGCGAAGCCACCCTAACCGAAGTTGTGTGGACAGGGCCCAAGGTGGAAGGCTCTTATCTGCGTGCTACCCGCCAAGTGGTGCAGGACATCATTTCCGCAGCCCAATCCGAGCTTTTAGTCGTAGGCTATTGGCTGGCCGGCAAAGAAGATTACGAAGGCATTATCAATGACATCATTGCGTTAATGGCCGAAGCCGTTTTGCGCGGCGTGGAAGTCACCCTGGTCCTAGACGAAGGCGAAAAAGGCTACGGAAAAAGCAATCGCGATATTTTGATTGCTCTCTGGCCAAAAATCGTAGCGCTGCCAAAACTGCTGACCTGGAAAATCCCGGCTGACGATAAGCACTTAAAGCTGCATGCCAAGGTATTGGTGGCGGATCGTCACGATGCGTTGGTGACTTCTGCCAACCTGACCATGTATGCGCTAGACCGCAATATGGAGATGGGGGTTAGAGCGCAAGGGCAACCGAGTGTACGAATTGCCCAGCACTTCGCGCTGCTAAGGCACAAGGAAGTTCTCGTGCCATATGATGCTTAATGTCTTTCTTGTCGATGGCTCTCTTTGTTGAGAGCTAGTAGGCGAGCAAGAATTTCATCCCGAATATTTTCGGGCCAACGGTACCTCCAAGGAATAGTCTTTCCATCATCCACTTCATATTCGGACTCAAACACGTATTCAAGCACAATATCTTTCCATCCATATTGCGATAAAACCATCGAGTCGAGTTCACGATGAAATTTTCTCAATTGCTCGATATTTTCGGCTTTACACTGAGGGTTGTGATAAAGATTATATAACTGTGTAAAACCAATCCCTTCATCGACAAGTAACTGTTCCCTATATTTGTATAGCTTCTCTGCAATGGAAGTGAGATCCCGTCTCCCGCTTTCTTCTTTAGAAAATGGAAATGTTTCAAAGCAGTCGGATGGAGTATATCTAGGCCGATCTTCAAGAGTCGGACCAAAAAATAAGCTCCATTCAATATGAAAGCTTGATTGCAAAAAGGCAAAAGCAAAGAAGTCAGAAAATGGAAAAATCAACAATGTCTGGTCATATACAATACCTTTTTCAAGGAAAACAAAATTCCTGTATTTGCTAGTTTGGACTGTTGCGAGAACTCTTGTTAGATTTTTTATAGATGCGTAGAGGCCCGGCCGCTTTTCACAAAATTGCCACCAACGGTCGCGCACTGCTGGTCGTTTTTGTTTGTCTCTGTCAGGTTTAACTTTCGATTTTAATATGTTGTAAAGATCAGGCCATCGCTGAGCTTGCTCCTCATCCATATCAAAGAAATCAATGATGTATCTATGATGCTCGTGGGTTGGCGAGTCGTTCACTTCAGCCCCGCCGATATAGGGGAAAATCCGATCTTGGTTCTTCGGGTCCTTTTCAATTAGCCGATGCATTTCGGCAATTGAGGTGGCTACACCTTTGGTGTCGGTATCGTCAAAGGTGAATCCCATTCCCAGCGGGTAGCTGCCCACAAAACTCTTGTTTGCATTAGAGATAAGCATATGCGGGTCTTCGCTGTCGCCTTTGTCAAACAAATGAGCCGTTATTTGCTTGACTGGTTTTTGATCAAGATAGACGCACTGGTCAGTTTTGCCCTTATTGGTAAATATCAAACTGACAATAACCGCTGCTTTGCCAGGCCATGGCACTCGGCGCTGTGCGTTATAGATAACGCCACCATGATTAATAATCCATCGAAGTGCTGTGCTGCGGGTATCACCTTGACGGATAGTTTTGGTGGCAATCAAGCCAAAGCTGCCCTGTTTTCGGAGTAGATCAAAAACGCTACGGAAAAAGTGAGCTACCAGATCGGAGTTGCCATGGGATTCTTCATGCATCAGTTTTAGCCAATCGGCAAAGTAATTCCGATTCCCCTCAATAGTAGTGTTTTTACCGGCAAATGGCGGGTTGCCCACGAAGGCATCGAAACCGCCATTGTCTCGATGAAAGACTTCCGGAAACTCCACTTCCCAGCAAAAGGGGATGATTGGTTTGTCGCCAGTGGTAAGCCCCTTTACAATATTATCAACCTCGTTTGCGGCCCTCTCATCCGCCGCCAAGCGCTCAAGCCAATAACTATATTCGGTCAGTTTCGACTCCCGCTGCTTGGTGTTAGCGCCGTTAAAGAAGGCAGCTATCACTAGAGTCGCCTTTAAACGGATACTAGCGAGTGCATCTTCTGCTATGCGATTTTCTTCCTCTTTAGCGAGGAAGTCGTGATCGGGAATGGCATGTATTGCCTCGCGATGCTGCTCGACTTCTTCCACTTCTTGGTCAGACTGATTGGCGAATAAGGGGCCAAAGTCATTACTGGCGGGCCTCCAAGTAAAGTTGCGTATCTGCTCAGGTGAAAGCCCTACCAGGGAGTTGCCATGCTTGAGTGCATGATCCACAAAAGTAAAAGGGCGATCGGTGGAGAGCGTGGTCAGCCAGAGGGATAGCTTGGCCATTTCCACCGCTAACCGGTTCATATCCACGCCATAGATACAGCGCTCGGCCACATAGCGGCGAGCGAATACTAAGCGTTCCTCGCGGGACTCCGGCATGAGGTTTTCGCTAGCGCGGCCTTGCGATGGGGTGGAAAACGGCATGGTTAATATGGCGTCCGGTAATTCGGCAGCCATGCGCTCCCAGGCATCTACCAATCGCTCCGCCATATACCGTGTTGCCTGTACGAGAAATGCGCCGGAGCCCATTGCAGGGTCACAAATCTTTAGACTTAGGATTTCCTGCGGTGTCTTGATTAACCTGGGCTCTAAAAGTAGCCCGGGTTTACCTTCAACATTCACATAGACCTGATGCTCTAGCGTGCGGCGCACCACGGGTTCGGTGAGACTAGGAGGAGTGTAGTGGGCGCCACTGGAGCGGCGATCCTGCCCGTGGGTAACATAAAGTCCGCCCGGTCGGAGGATCCCCAAGGGTTGCAAAAATCGTTCAACCGGTTTGGCTTGCACCAGCAGCTCTGCATCATCAGTACCGATGTTAACCAGTGTCTGCCGGTCTTCGTTTCGTTCCAGCACTTTTTTGATTGTGCCAGCCGCTTTACTGGTGTACTTGGCAATGGCCTTGATCAGTGCCTCTTGTTCCAGGCCCGCAAATTCATCTGCGTTCACAGGTTCTGGCTCGACGATTTTAGAACCGCCCTGCAACAGCAGTAGGGTTTGATTAGCAGGCGCTCTGGCTACGCGTCGATCAAGAAGGCCTTCATACATATGACCGATCTGTTCTACTGCAAGTGTCCGATAGCTCACCAACTGGCGCACGCCGTCAACTTTGGCGTATTTCAGGCTGCGCAGAATATCGCGTATCACAACATCCCTGACCTTTGGCGGTTCCGGTATATCGGTCGGCCAGTTACCGTCCTTCTCCCTTCCATCCAGCAATGGGTATCGATTGGGGTCGAACAGCTGCCCTCCATGGGCGGCAATGCGAATGTCGGGATCGACACTACCGTCATGCAGGAGACGAGAACTTGCTAGCAGACGGGCATAGCCTGCGTAGGAGTATTTGAGTTTTTCCGGGGCTAGCCGGAGTGTTTCTTCGAGTTCAGTTAACAGGTGCAGCACGCCATAGGCTCTGTCGTAAGTGACATTACCGTGCGGCAGCAAGCCGTTCTCTTCCGCATAGAGGGTAAACAACAGGCGCATGATAAAAGCGACACTGGACTCAAACATCTCAGCTTCGCTATACCCGCGAAGGTAGTCGCCGCCGAGTTCGGCATCGACTCTATCGAACTCGTGCACCAGAATCTGTAATGCCTCGCGTACCTGATTGCCCAGTTGGTCGGCTACGTCCAGTTGTCGCTTACGGCTCTGCTTGATCAGTTCTAGAATGACCTGATCCCGAGGCCCGGCAAAAAAGCGCGATTCACCCAGCAGATCTTTGAAGGCCGCCAAGGTCAACGGGTCGTCATTCCAGGTTTGCGCCGTCCAGGTCATCCAGGATGTAGTTTCTGAAGGTGATGCAACGACCAAACGCCAGGCTTCGCCATTAGTTAGCAGTCCAAGTTCGACGCCGGCTTCTCGCAACAATCGTTCAAACTTGGTGGTAGGCGATGCCTTCCAGCGGCCTTTCTCTTGCTGCCAAGGTTTGTCTAATGACTGCTCACGCGGCACTTCAAGCACTAGCATTACGGCGTTTTCTTCATCCAACAGCACGCGGCTTGGACGCAGAATTTCCTGTTGTTCATGCAAATTTGCTACTTTGTCGACGGGAATCGCTGCACCGACTTGCCAGTAGTTTTTGTCTTTCAGGCCGAGAAAATCTTCGAGAATAAAACTAATCCAGGCCGGCTGACCATTGCCCTCGACCATGCCTTTGGGCAGATTCCATATCTCACGCTGCTTTCGGAAGGCTGCGACTTCTGTCTTATCGAGTGATCTGAAGTTGCCGGCGTCGGCTAACACTGGCTCGCTTAATACCACTCCCGTAATTTCTACGCTGGAAAGCCAGCGATGCTGTCGGCTTGCTACGCGTTTATTCGTGGCCATCAGCTGCTTACCTTAGGAAGGATGACCTCTAGGGCGACTGGGTACATTCTTTGGTCTATCACTTTGTATAAATCTCTTTGGCGTTTTGGCTCAGTCTCACGCTCTTGTTGAAGCTGTTCGAGCCTACGCTGAAGAGCAAGAAAATCCTGCTCGCGCTGCGCTTGTTCTTCATCATCGAAAGCAAGTTGCATCTGCATATCCGCAGAGCGCTTTTGCCAGTTCTGTATGGCATTTCTGATGGCCGCAATACGCTCGGTGGCCAGACTTTTAGCATGCTTGCGCGCAACCTCGCCCCGAGCAGTAAGGGTCAGAATCAATAGTTTGGCTTGATCATCGGCACTAATGGAAAGCTGCTTAGTGATCGCCGGAACATGAGGCGAAATTAGTTCCTGCACGCTAGCGATGTCACCGGTGAAGACCTTAGCATCTTCAGGCCGAGTGACATCCCGCTCTATAACTACACCATTTTGGATCGACATCTGGCAGCGGATTAAGCCTTCGTGCAGGCGATTATGCTCTGGCCCCAGCAAAACTAGTCGACCCCAAGCAATAATGGCAGGGGTCGTAATCAGGCTCGACTCTGAGATTGAAACTCTGTTGAGGCGGATACGGGAGGATTGCTTTCCCCACATCTGGATTCGGAACGCGGAAACTGCCCTTCTCATTAACGGATGATCAAGATGGACGATACCCACGGCATCGTCTTCTCTAGCTCTATTACGATTAAAGGAAAGGCGCTTTTGCAGATAATCTGTACTGACATAGACTTTGCATTCAGTCCAAGCGGTTGGAATCCGCGTTAAGATGAATTCGTCATCATTCAGCTCCCGAACGGACTCATTACAGCCTTCCAAGTATATAGCCTGCTTTAATAACGCAAGCTGGTTGCTGTCGGATATATCAAGCGCACTTCTTGCTCTATTCAGGGCCTGAACTATTTGCGCAACACTTTCATTTTCGCGAGCCTCGATGGCTATTTCTTCTCGCGCTAGCCGCAAACGCGTATCATCGTCGATAGTAGCAAGACTGACAGCCTGACCGAGTGCCTTTTTCCTGACGCTGTCTGCGATTAAAGCACCAACACTGCCAAGGTCACCTCGGATAACTTCAACTTTATCGACGATATGCTTGAGAAACTCAGAGTCTTCTTGGTTTTTATAAACAAAATGATGAATGCGCACTTCATCCGCTTTCTGACCGTGACGGTCAATACGGCCGTTACGCTGCTCTAACCGAATAGGGTTCCACGGGATTTCGTAGTGAATAAGATTGCGACAATGTTTCTGAAAATCCGCCCCTTCGGATGCAGCATCTGTGGCCAGCAAAATACGTACAGTAGTTTCACTATTAGATGCTTGAAACTCATCATTGATTTTTTTACGATCAATATCGCTCATGCCGCCAACAATGGTTCTTGTCGCTTCAAGGAAACCATTTTTTTCTAGAATGCGTTCCAGATAGTTGAGCGTGTGTTTGTATTCAGTAAAAATAATTACACGCTGGCCATTCCATTGATCCCCATACCGCAAATTAAGGTTGATCCATGCGATTAAAGCTGCTGCTTTGCTATCTTCCTGTATCGAAAAGTGGGAAACCTGATGATCGACAATCTCAAACATGCCTTGAAGCATGCCTTTTTCAGCATCCGTTAACTCATCGATTAGTTGAGATGCGGCATTGGTAGCGGCTTCCAGGTTGTCCTCTTTGTCTTCATCATCGCTCCAATCTTCTGACTCTTTTTGCTCGAAGCTATTGAACAGAGATTCCCCGATACCAAGCGCTCCCTTAACACCAGCATTTGTCGTATGAACAATGAGGCTCTCTCGAAACGCCAAGGGAGAGGACAACGCTCGCTTTTTCAAAAGCGTGAGAATGAATTGAAGAGGCCGTTCTGAGCGCTTATCGACCGAGGCCAAACGGCTATTGGTATACGCTTTGAGCAGATTAAAAAGCTTCTGCTCATCCCCATTCTGCATGACGTAGAGTTGCGGATCACAAGTTTCGTTGCGTGGGAGTATGATCCTTCTGGGGAAACGCGGTGTCCCATCTGGATTGGAGATCTCTTGCTTTAAACGGCGAATGGTAACGGCGGAAAGCTGAGCTTTATCTAGGTCAGTGCCGCGTGAGAAACGAAGACTGTCCAGTATCTCCAATAAACCGGTGAAGCTCTCACGGTAGCCGTTATGGGGGGTGGCAGTAAGAAACATCTTGTGCTCGAACTGTTCAGAAATAGAACGCAGAAGTGATGTGCGTTCAGAGTCACGTATGTATTGCTTTTTACCTGATGGGGCTGCGTTGTGGGCTTCGTCTAGAACTAGCAAATCCCAAGGGCGGTTGTTAGGCCTCTCATCAAGTCTGCGCCTGGTACACTCATCGAACAATCGACGTGGGTGTTCGGTTTTTAGGTAATCAATTGAGGTCACAAGTCTGGGAAAGCTTGCCCACGGATTAATGCTAGGGCCGTACTCTTTTCTCATTTTAAGTACGGCGTCTCGGTCAATCATTTTAAATTCAAGGCCAAACTTCTCAGCCATCTCATCGACCCATTTGATCTTCAGGTGAGCTGGACAGACGATCAAGACCCGGCTGGCCCTGTGGCTATGAATGAGTTCTTGCATAACCAAACCAGCTTCAATGGTCTTACCCAGTCCTACATCATCGGCCAGCAAGAGGCGCACCCGAGGCATGTTGATGGCCCGCATCACAGGTGCGAGCTGATACTCCTCCATCTGTACACCACCACGAAACGGAGCTTGGAGTGTGTCTCCAATGGCCAACGAACTGGCTCCCCATTGCATAGACCTGATGAACGCATCAAAAAGTTCGGGTTCATCGTGGGCAGTGATACTGGGAAGAGAGGTGGACTCAATTATGGATGGGGCAATTTCCCGCTCCCAGATAACCTGGATACTCTCTCCAAGAGCATCATCGCTCAGACATTCTAGTGCGACTCTATGGATGGTCTGATTTGGCTGTGTTTTTGTTTTATTGACCGCTGTGACCGCCCATATTTTGTGGCGCAGCTTCACAATCTGTCCCTGCTCCGGCGCCGCACCTAACTCTGGCATATTGTTATCCGTGCCCTTTAATACATGATTATTCTTGATTACATCTTTGACTTTTCAGAAGCGGTGCAACGGTGCCCATTTACTAATGTTTGTAGCTTTTGCCTTCCCTGCTCAGCAATCAAATCGTCCGAACCACATGACAATACAGCGTTGATTTTAAATGGATGTCAGCTCTATTACGATGAGTTTGTGCTGTAGTTATCGATGTGAAGCGCGGGGAATATGAAAACCTCCCAACCAATCCTACCCGCACGTCACCCTAAACTCCCGCCCCGCTCTTGATCAACGCGACCAGCGCGTCCTGCTCCCCCCGCTTTTTTCCGTTGTTCTAGACCCAAATCCAGCTCCTAAAGAGGGCAGGCTAGTGGTCGAACCATTTTTCTACCACATGGGTGGCTACTGACCGGAGATCGGGGGGGTGATCAATTCTGAGAAGGGCTCACACCAGGAGCGGCAAACAGGAGGGCGGTGATTGACCATAACGTCCAAACACATGCAGCGAGGCCGGCCGGGTAACCTGGGAACAACGCAGTGGGCTTACTGAGCAAACCCGATCCGTTGGCGACAGGTGCGCCAGACCCGAGTAAAACCGTTCAGATGGCCGACTTTTTATACACGGCGATACGGCCGGCCATGCGTGCAAACACCAGCCCATAGTGTTCAAGATTGGCGCGTACGTGTTTCCCGAAGCGATGGCGCGTGGATCGGTGCAGTGGCGCCCAGGTCACTTCGCCAATGATCTCGCGAATCTTGCGCTCTTGGCCGAGCGGCATTGCTGCAACGTTGTGTTTCAGGGTTTCCGAAGCCTTGTCCCAATCCGAAGTCTGCGTCGTGTTCATCTGTAGCACCTTAAAAGTTAAAACTTTTGTATTGGTTGATGATGTTTTATTTTCGCATCAACCACGAATGGTGATTTCGATGCGGTCGACGTCCACATCAAACGTGAGCGCCAGACCGGCTTTGGCTTCCGCGAGGGTCAGGGCCTTCACCTCGCCTGCCTTCGCGGTAATGGCATCCCCATCGGCTGATGGCGTAAGGGGCGCTTGCATCAGCGATCCCAAAATGTCATCCGGAATGTCGTACCCAAGTGCCTTGTTCAAGGCCAGCCAGGTGGTGTCGACGCGAGGTCGAGCGAACTCCCCGCAGTCAGGTTCTTCGTAGCGACGCGGCATGACCACATGGATCTTGGCTTCGCGGGCCAAGGCCGAGCGGCTCATGCCAAGCGACTCACGACGGGCTTTCAGGGCGGCTGGGAACTCGGGAGAGGATGGGTAGGGAAGCATGATGACTCCTAGGCGGTGGCTGTAGGAGCAAATCTATCTTGTCACTGGTAACTCGTCAATATCAAGTTGCAACCTGTAAGTTTGATTTTTGGTGGCCTTCAGGGGCCGCTGAGCGACCTCAGCGACGAGCTGGGTCGCGCGGCCCTGTCGTAGCTAGCGCCAAAACTCGTCTGAAAGGGCTGCCTGTTCGTGTTTAAGCTCTTCAGTGGCCGCTTGAAGCCGCGCTTCGGAGTCCACTGCGTCGCGCATTTTCTCGGCATCCAGTTCATCCGGCACAGAAACCGACAACTCTTTAAGTGATGCGAGTTGCAGCGTAGGCATCGTCGCCCCGACCATCAAGCGACTCGGGGCACTTGGCCTGCCGCTGAGCGGAGAAACGTCAGAAGGCTACGGTGCAAATCGGTTTAGAGTTTCCACAGCGCTGAAGCGATCTTGGATTGCTTCTGACGCAACGCCTCAATCTCCGATTGCACGGACGCCTCCTCTTCCAAAGCTTCGACGGCCATTCCTTGTTGTACGATATTCATCGTCGGTATTTCCAGTTCTTTGAGCGCCGAACCTTGCAGAGTGGGAATGCTGCTCCCTACGGTTAGTCGGCTGAGTTGGGCCTGTCCCATGGGCGAACGCAAGTAGACCATCAGCGCTCCTGGGTCGTAATGGCCAGACGGCCGGGCGCGTAGAATGGCCAACGATTGGCCTGCAACCCACCCACCCGCTCCTCTTTCAGGAGCGGATTTCACGATGCCGACCTTCCCCACCGCCCCTTTTAGGCAAATCAACACGTCGTTTCGCTGGATAAAATAACTCTGTGCCTTCGCGGTGCTGAGATCGAATAATGAGTCTTTGCTTGCGCTTAGCACATGGCCATAGTCGGGTAGGTCGGCAGCCTGAATTTCTCGAACAAATACTCCTCGCGCGCTCGTTGCGTGCTGACGCGCACGAACAACTTCAAAGTGATCGAACATTTTGGTGGTGTGCTGCATGGCCAGCACTGCGCTCAGTTTGCGTGTTTGCTCGTCGAGCAAATAACGACCTATCTCAAGATTGCATTCGTCTCGCGCAATCGCGCTGACGGCGACATTGATCGCCATCAGATTGTCATCGCGGTCCCGCGTTGCCCTAAGCAGCTGTGGAAGTTTGGCCAGTTCGGTGTCTTTTCTGGGGCCGCTGGCGGTGAACTCCTCCGTTATCTTCACGAATCGAATGGAGTCGGAAGGTTTCACCGTATCGAGAATAAGCACTGAATTGGCAGTCGAAGATCGTGAGAACAGCCCGTCAGGTAGTCCGATGACGGTGTGGATCATCCGTTTCTGAAGCAAATCAGCTCGAAGCAGCCTTTCAGCGCCCGCATTAAAGAGTAAGCCATTCGGGACGACGACCACGATTTTGCCGTGGGTCTGGGCCAGTAGGTGTCTGACACTCAGAACGATGTTCGAATGGGTTTTTTCTGGAAAACGTTCGTGTGGATCGTTCTCGATGTCTTTCAATGAATAACGCTGAGCTGGTTCAAGGATGCTCAGGCTGACCGGGAATTGTTTGAGTTGGCCCGACTCTGACTGGGCAGGCGATAGAACCGGGTCGTTTTTGTAAATCTGGGGGTATGCACCACTGAGCTGAGCCAACACCAGATCCACCGCCAACGGTGTGGATGACTCGATCCAGCAATCAATGTTTCTACGACGACAGCGTGCCGCGAGTTGGCCTGACCGTTCCCATGGAAGGTAGATTTGATCAGGAGCGTCAAAAGTCGCGAGGGAAACCAGAAAACTGGCCAGGCTAGGGGCAATAGCGCTCGTCGCTGGTGTTGGTTCAGATGACCAATACATTACGTCGTCTGCACACCATTTCCGCAGCCCTTGCTTCTCCAGCAGGACGACCTTTTCAATTAACAGTGGAAGGTGCCGCAAGAGAGTCGCGTCGACTGTCCAAGATGTACTGGTCAGGTGAGAGGAAATCAGCGGCTGTACGCATCTGAAATTGTCTGCTTGCTCCTGCGGCGACAGGTTCATTTGACGGGGTAGCGTGAGATCCACCGGTAGAGATTCGGTACGCGATAAGCTAGCCCACGCCGTGGTTTGCAAAACCAGCGGCAGAGCTTCGGCCCAAGACAGGTCAACGAAAACCTCCATCAACTGTTCGAGGAGTTGCTCATCTTGGGTCATTGGCGTCTCGTGCAGGTGGAGGGACAGAGCGCATTAGGTTAAACAAATTCGTAGCCATCGTCAAAAAAGTATTGATTACTTTTTCAGGTCTCGCTATGCTTCGGCTCGTTAAAGCAAGCTGATGTGGAAGGTATGAACGCTAACGGACCATCTCCAACACCGTATTTGGACGTTAGTAGAGGTGCCGAGAATGGCGATTGCTGCCTTAGGTTAGTTGCGTAGGCATTTATCTGCTACCACTGGTCTAAAATTATTCGTAACTTAATTTATTTATTATATCTAATTGAATTATGTGAGGTTTTTCAATTTGTTGAATTGCTGGTAAAAATTTTGTTCCATTGTCTTTTATTGTTTAAGTAAGCACAGTTTTTATAGTTAATTAGATATTAAAGTCATTTGACTTTCTTCTACGACGAATAACACTTCCAGTGCATCGTAGGAGCACACCAGCATGATCAAAGACATCGATAGTCCCTCTTTTGCAAGGGATGTTTCCCGCAGAATAAAGCGTGGGCGACGCGCACTCGTATTCAAATCGCTGAAAAGCAAGGGTGGCGATTTGCGCGTTGAAAGCGCGCTTGAGCGCGATATCGGGGTGATGCTGGATATTGATCCGCGCGTGATCGAACTGACGGCGCAGCCCTTCTCTCTCGAATTGCAGAGCAACGAGGTGCTGCCATCTCGTCAGCATTACTGTCCACGGCCAGGCGTTAAGCCGCGTTTCTACACACCCGATTTCCTCTGCCGACTTGATGATGGGAGCGCTCTGGCCATTGATGCCAAGCATTCTCGGTTTATTGAGGAGTTCGAGGCTAAGCGTGCAGGCATTGAGAGCTGTCTGCGCCAGCACGGTATTGGCTTCATGATTATCCCGGACAGCGCAGTGTCGCCGACGGTCATGCAGGCACTGTCTAGTCTGCACCATCTGCGAGCTGGGTATCTTGAGTCGACTCGTGCAACAGCGGAAAGAGAAATAAGCACCTTGCTCGACTCCCGTTCCGACTGGTTGACCGAAGAACTTTCCTTGCATTTGACGTCTGGCCGAATCGGAGTGCTTGCGGGTCTGCTGACTGGGCTGCTGACGGCCGATTTTTCCATTCCCCCTCTTCTCGCCAACCAGCACAGTACGTGCGGCTAATGGCGATCTGTCTCACCTCCAGGTTTTGGAGGTGTACCCATGAACCGCGCCTTGTCAGTCGACAGCATCATCCTTGAACGCGACCAGGTGCTCCGGGTAACGTCCATTCGCCCGGAGATCTCTCAAATTGTCCTGCAAGGCTCGCGGGGTGAAGAGTTCGTCCTAAACACCGATGATTTCCAGCAACGTTTCGCGCAAGGCCAATACCGTCGTGTCTACGGCCCAGCGATGTCCGCCGTCCAGCCCATGCCGGTGCGCAACTTGACACAGAGTGAGCGCAACACGCTGGATCAACGGCTAGAGCTGCTTGAGAACGTTGACGAAGCGCGTCGTGACGGTTGCTCCTGGGCAGAGACGGTTGAGCGTCTGAAGGCCCGCTGCAACCAGTTGAAGGTGGCCCTACCCTGCACGCGGACGATTCAGCGTTGGCGCAAGTCGTCGAGCCTCGCTAGTTCAATGGACCAACTGGCACCGCGATTCAGTGCCCGTGGCAACAAACGTCGGATGCAGACCCTTGAAGATCTGGATTTCGAGGAAACCGTGACCGATGAAATCATGCGGTCGTATTTTCAAACCGACAAGTTCAACGTCAGCCAAATCACCAAATTGGTGAATCACCAGTGCCGAGAGCGTGCCGCTCGGCGCAATGCGCCTTTTCGTGGCATTTCACGTCGCAGTGTCTCTCGTCGTATTCACGCGATGGAGCAAACTATGATTACCAAAGGCCGAGTGTCGAAAGCTACACACGATCAAGAGATGCGCACGGCAATCCGCAAGCTGTTGGTGGAGCGTCCGTACGAAAGGGTTGAAGTTGATGCGACTCCACTTGACATCATTTGCTGCGATGCACAAGGCCAGCCGATTGGCCGACCCACTTTGTATGCTGGCATTGACGCGGCCACGGGCGCAGTTCCCATGCTCAAATGCGGCATCAAAAAGCCCTCTCAGGACTTCGTATTGTCCGCGCTTGAATTTTGCTTTTCGCCAAAAGGTGAGGCATTCAGCGAGCGTTATCGGCTAAACAATCCCTGGTTGGTTCCGGCAGCAATCGAGACGATCGTTCTCGACAATGCGCAGGAACATCACGGCGGTGTGGTGCTGAATGCACTGCGTTATCTGAACACCACGATTGACTACCCGATGGCTGGAAAGCCGCAGGCCAAACCATTTATCGAGCGGTTTTTCGGCACGCTGAAGTCTGGTCTGATCAATACGCTACCTGGATCCACGAAGTCGCAGTCGTCATTGGAGCGTGACCCCATTGGTCGTGCGATGAAGGAGCGTTTGTACACTGTCGTGGAGCTTGAGGCTTTGATCATCAAATGGGTAGCGGACGTGTACATGCAATCCCCTCTTCAACGGTTGGAGCACCGCTTTGAACCCGGCTGCTCGCCGGCACGGGCCATGGAGTTGTTGAAGAGGCAACATCCAGTGATGCCACCGCCAGACCCTGTGGAGTTCAGGAATGCTTGTCTGCGTTATCACGCCGATGAAAAAACGTTGGGTCGAGAGGGTGTTTGTCACGACACCATGAAATACAACAGTTCCGAGTTGAGCAAGCTGTATCAGCGCCGGGGGCAAAAAACCAAGGTTAAGGTACGACTCAATCCGCTCGATTGCCGCTCGGTTTTCGTGGTCGATCCCGACGATGCCAATGCGTTGATCGAAGCGCACAACAAGCGGCCTGGGATGCCTTTGATCGGCTTTGAAGAGGCGCGCAATATTCGCCGCTTCCTCGGGAAAAGCGATGCCGAGTTGTCAGGCGAGGACTACCAAATCGCTCATGTGCAGATGCTGAAAGAGGGTCGTGACCGGGCGGTCGGTGGAAGTATGAAAAATAGGAATCATGCTGCGCGAGGGCGGGAGCGTGAAGACGAGCGGTTCAAGACCTTGCGCCAAGAATCGTCTCGTCCGGCAGTCGAGACGATTCTTGACACTCCGTCTACGACAGCAGTGCTCTCAGCCGCGCCGCGTCGCAAGAAATCCGTTGAAGTAGACCCACAATGAGTGCTCTGGTGAAGTACGAGTTGATCGAGCACGCAACCTTCAGCCAGGCACTTAGCCGTTTGGAGTCGACGGTCAAGCGTGGTCTGGCCGGCGAATCCTTGATCCTGCCGATCTTTGGACCGACCCGGGTCGGCAAGAGCGAACTGGTGAAAACTGTCATGGCCGACAACGTGCCAAAAGTGGTCGACGGCATTCGACGTATGCCCATTGTGCGCGTCGTAACGCCGGTAAATCCAACGCGTCGCTCCCTGCCTATTGCCTTGCTAGAGGGTTTGGGTTCCCCGCGCTATAACCGTTACAGCTCTGAAGAGCTGACTCGCATGGCTTGCGAGTTGATCAAGATTACCGGGACGAGAGTCTTGGTCTTCGATGAAATGCAACATTTTGCCGAGCGTGGTTCTCGCACTGCTGCCCGGGAAGCGGCGGACTGGTTGAAGGTGCTCGGCGAAGAGATGGGGCTGACCTTGGTGCTCACTGGATTGCCTTTGGCAAACGAGGTCTTGATCCGCAATGAACAACTGCGCGACCGCGCTGAAGCCGTGTTCGAGTTTCGTCCCTACAACTGGAATCACGAAGGCGAGCAATTGGAGTTTCGCCGTGCCCTGTTGTCATTGACTGAAGCATTTAGTGATGCTGGCTGGGTCATTCCCGATGCGACAGACTTGGATTATGCCAGACGCGTCTATGCCGCCTGCTTGGGGCGCATTGGCATGCTGGTGAAGCTGTTCCATGCCGCGGAGCATTTGGCAACGAATCAGCGCATTACGGAGCGGACCTTGGTCCGCGCCTACGCGGAAGCAATCAACACCCGCTTTCTCGAATTTAATCCCTTTGAAGGCAACCCCCCAGTAGAAAGTCTGCTGGTGCAAGGGTTCGCCAGAATGTTGACCGAGGCACACATGTCTGTGCCCCGGGCCGTCGCAAAGGGAGTGGCGTCATGAGCTTGATCGTGCGTCTGCAACCGCATTCCGATGAGTCTCTGCACGGTTTTCTGCGACGGGTCAGTGAGCGTAACCTGGCCCCAAGCCTTAAAGCCTTCTTGGCCAGCTTCGGGGTGAAATCCCGGTTGGCCTACAGTGACACGGAGCTTGCCCGGCTGGCGGAGATGTTGCACCTCGATGCTGCCCAGTTGGCCGTTCGCCAACCTGCTCCAGACAGTTGCAACGTCATGCTTCGCCCCAAATATCAGATCCGTGAGGGTTACAAGGTATGCCCCCGGTGTATTGCACAGCATCCTTATCAACGCATCGGTTGGGGCCATGTGCTGATGACAGCCTGCCCTCATCACGACATCCAGTTGGTGTCGAGCTGCGTCGCCTGTAACCAAGGCTTCAATGCGTTCGGTCAGCTTGATCGCTGCGATTGCGGCCAGCCTTACGCGCAAAATACTGGCGTCACAGCCAGCGAGCAGACGCTGGCCCTTTCAGCACTCATGCTGGGTGTAGAGCATCCGGCTCGACACTCGCTGCCACCGGCTTGGCGCAGTGGTGTGCCTCCCGCCGATCTGGTCGATTTGTTGTGTCTGCTCGGAAAGCAGTTCACCGGCCAGAGTCGTTCACGTGGCAAGTCGACGGCCGATGAAATGATGGTAGAGGCGCACACCGGTTTTGGCCTGCTGTTGCAATGGCCGACGCGTTTCGATGAGGCTCTGCGCAGCCGCCTAGCCAGCACTGAGGGGCCCGGTTTGGCCAAACGATTGGGAGGCTGGTACCGCGAGTTGCATCAGCGCTACACCGATCCGGCGTATGACTGTATTCGGCAAGCGCTGGTCCAGCATCTGACCCATAACTTTGACGGACACCTTAACCTGCGGCTCAGCACCATCGATCCGCAACACCTAAAAGACAAGTGTTGGCTGACTTCGGAAGAAGCTGGACGTCTGATTGGAATTGGCTCGCAATTGATTCGTAGTGCGGTGACCACCGGCGAAGTCCGGGGCAAAGTCACTGTTAATGGCAAAAATCGATTCGTGTCCATTCACCGGGACGTCGTCGAGAAAGTGCGCCAAGATCGCTTGCAATACCTGACCGCGACCGAGGTTCGACGTCGGCTAGGTGTCAGCAAAGTGGTATTTGAAAAGCTCATGCAATCCGGTGCATTGGATAGAAAGACCAAGGCCCAACGTCCCTCGCTGGTATCCGCCGAATTTCTGGCTGTCGATGTCGATACATTGGTGAAGCGCCTGCATAAGGGCGTTCAATCGCGAGCGGTTGACGAGTCAGCCTGGGTGGGACTGCAAGGCATCTCAAGCAAAAACGGCATCCCGGATACGCACATTTGTCAGGTCCTGCAAAAAATTCTGCACCAGGAAATTCTTCCTGTGGCGGTCATTGCTGAAGTGCCGGGCATCGCGGGTCTGCGCTACGACATGGCCGAAATCAAAGGCTGTTTTGCAGAGGAACAGCTCGAACCGGTGTTGAGCATTACCCAGCTCGCGCGTCTTCGCGGCTGGAAGCATGAGTCGATTAAGGAATGGATTGAGACCGGTTTTTTGAAGGCGCATCGAGAGTCAGTCAATGGCAGATTGCATTGGGTGATTCCGCTGTCCGGGTTGTTGGAGTTCACCTCTGAGTTTGCCGTGCTAGCCGACTTGGCGCGCCGCAACGATACGAAATCCATTTGGATGTTGCGAGGATTGGTACCCGGCGGGGTTGAACCTGCACTCGCACCAAGAACCGGCCAGGGTACTCGACGCGGCGTATTGCTGCGCATCGACGATTTGGTCAGGGCAGCCCAGCCCAGCAAACGAGAGCGTTTCAGTACCTCTCCTGTTTTGCCATAAGAGCTGGTTGTACGGCGCGAGCATTGAGTGGCGAAGTAACTGAGCCATGTGCGCCTATCGATCCTAAGTGTGCGCGCCTTCGCAGTGAGTGTGATGGCTGGCGAGGTACTGCTTCAATCGGGTTCTGGAGGTAAGCAATGGCTCCTGTCAGTCATTACGCTTTACGCCAGCTGGCGCGCGCCAGGCGCACGGAGTTTGAGGCTCCCGTGACGGGGTATCTGATCAACGTGCGGATGGTTGCCTGTTGTTGTGTCGGGCAAGTGTACGGTCATGCGAAAGCGAGACCGGATGGTTGGCTGCGTGACGGACACACGATTCGAACGTCGGACATTTATCGCGTCGAGGAGCGGGAACCTCATTGGATCTGCATTACAGCGAGCGGCAGCTTTTATGTGATCGTCAGTTTTGCCCGAGAGGGTGGCCGTCGATCATTGGACGCATTTCTCAAGATTTCGCTGAAAGGGGTTCATCCCACGGCACGCCACTGCCAGTAGAGGCCGCGTAAACCTGTTGTTTTAAGTAAACCGCACCGGTTTACGCAAAAAAGCAGGTTTACGCAGCCTCAGTCGAGACTGTCAGGTGCATTCCGTTGGCTGACTCGGCATCCATCGATGCGTCCATCCCGAGGTGGAGGTGAATCAATGCTGACCGACCGAAAAGTGCGAATGTTGCTCAGCGCCCTGCTGGAAAGTTACCCCGAGCAGTGGATCACCGGCTACCTCCTCGATGCCTATATCAGCAGCTATTGCGTGATAGGTACGGTTTACAAGAGCTTGGAGTACCGTGATGGGGCATTGATCCTTTCGGAGCCAATTAGCCAAGTGCTGGAGTATCAGCATCGGTATTTGATTGAAACAAGCGACCGCGAGCGCTTTCTCATCGTGAATTTTCACACTCACGGAGGACGCAAATCCCTGACGCATTTGCTGAGCTTATTCAGCACCGCTGCGCGGCTGGGCTCGCGATACTGCCTGCATTGAATTGAGGTGTTCTACCGCTCGGAGGAACGCGATGAGCCTGTTAGCCCATGACGGCCAGATGAAGGATGCCTATTGGCAGCGTTTGGGCCTTCCTTCGCAAGGTGAGCACCTGCTGGGCTTGGTTCGCCTCGGCTTCCCCTTTGCTGTGTGGGATCACCTGATCAGTGTGTTTCAGCTGACGTCCCCTGCACTGAGAGCATGGCTGTCGATGTCCCCCTCAACGTTGCGGCGCCGACGCCAGCATGGGCGGTTTAATAGCCGTGAAAGCGATCAACTGTTTCAAATTGCTTTGGTGCTGGTGCACGCGAGCTGTCTCTTCGAGGGTGATACCGGCATGGCCAATGGGTGGATGGACACGCCGCAGTATGGACTCGGCGGGCGTCGTCCAAAGGACATGCTGGCCACGGCCGTCGAGAGACAGGCGCTGCTAACGTTGATTGGACAAGTCGAACATGGCGTCCTGAGTTGACAGCGAATTCGGATCGTCCTTCAAACGGCCTACTGCGAATTGCACTGGGTTCAGCTGTGGGTCGATCTGCCCCTTCTGCCACCGAACAGTTGTAATGAACCTGAGGACATCCTGATGAATACGCTGGTACTGCGTCGCTTCAAGGGGGCCCTGGTCCTCAGTTTGCCGGATGAATTTGTTGCGCAGAACCACCTGAAGACGGGTTCGCTGGTGGAATGCATCAGGGTCGGTCAGGACATGCTCATCGTGCGGCCGGGTCGCAACAAGCTGAGTCTGGAGCAACTGCTCGCCGATACACCAGAAGACTCGCGGGTAAAGGGCTGGGAATCGCTGGGTTGATGGCCGTGTGGGCACCGGGGGCTTGTTGAGTGGTGCTCAGCGCAGACCTATAGGGAGTCGAACCGCGCTGCGCATAATCGAGGATGAGTTAAATGGTGGAACGCTATGACCGGGCAAAGTTGCTGGAGGAAGTCTGGTCCGAGCCGGTGCAGGTGGTGGCGCCGCGCTACGGCCTATCCGACGTGGGACTGAAAAAACTCTGCTCGCGCCTGCAAATCCCCACGCCGCCGCGTGGTCATTGGGCCAAGGTTAAGGCCGGTAAGCGCGTGTCCCTCCGCCCCAAACTGTGCGAATACACCGGCCATCCCGGTTATTTGTATCGCACTGCCGCACCTCCCTCTGCTCAGGATCCGGTCGCCGAAGTCGTCGACAGTCGACTTCAGCGCGTGCTGAGCTTTGAGCAGCAGCCGGAAAACAAGATTGTGGTACCGGAGCGCATCAAGGTGTGGCATCCGGTGGTGGCTGCTGCTCGCGAGGCATTGGTGCGACCGATCATTGATCAGCGCGGAATGCCGCAGACGCGCGGCAACGGGCTGAATATTTCGGTATCTGCCGCGCTGAAAAGTCGTGCATTGAGGGTGGCGGACACGCTCCTGAAGGCGCTGGAGAAACGTGGGTATATCGTTCAGCAAGGGAAACACCAGGTCGAGGTCGTGATGTTTGGCGACGCTCTGCGTTTACGCCTGTATGAACCGTCCTTGCGTTCAGATTACGTGCCATCAGCTGCTCAGTTAGCCGAAAAAGCCAAGGGCGGCTGGAGCTACTGGCCGAAATGGCAATTCACGCCGTCCGGTCGACTTCAGGTGATGGCCGATGATGGTTATGGCGGAAAAATCACGGACTCGGATCGTCACTCGGTTGAGCAACAGATCAACAAACTCGTTGGCCTGATGGCTACCAGAGCGGTTGGGTTTCTGGTTCGCAATGAACGTCAGGCGATTGAAGACGCCGAGCGCCAGCGAGTTCGCGAAGTTGCGCTGGAGCGAAAGCGTCGACAAGACGCGGAAAAGCAGCGGCTGGCAAAACTTGAAGTCGACGCGCAGAACTGGCGGCGGGCGCAAGTCATTCGTGAGTATCTCAATGCTCTGGAGGAGAGCCCCGAACGCCATGAGCATTCTATGGAGCAACTCGAACTGCTTCGTTGGGGACGCGCCAAAGCAGACTGGATCGATCCCCTCAAACCAGGCGTGGTGGACGTATTAGATGAGGAGATTGTGATTCCTCGATAGGTGCCACGACGCCGAGCGTTTTGTCGGTGGGAAACGACTCGCTTGCAGGGAGGGAGCCTTCAGCAGCCTATCGACTCTAACTAAGTTCGATTGCGACAGGGCTTCTCACGACATTGAGTGGGGGTAAGCGGCTTTCGTGCTTAACGAAGTACGAATTGATGGCTAATGCCTCGTACCAAAACAAACGGCCAGTCTGCATATGGTCCGCCTCAGGTTCTGATAACGGAAAAAACGCGATCATCATTTTTGCCGTCTCTCCTTGCGGCCAGCGCCAAGCAGCCGAATGTCCGTCGTAACGGTCGTCCCAAAATATGCCGGCTGACGATGCAAATTGAGCCATGCGGGCTTTAAAGTTTTTTGTTTGCCCGATGTATTGCACCGTCGGCTCCTCTGGAGTGGGCATCGTGCCAGTGGGGCCCCAAGCAACACAGTAAATACCCGCCGCATTTCTGATGCTGGCCAGGTTCGGATTGATCGCGTGAGAACGGGCCCCTCGACCTGGCCAGAAACACTCCTCGACGTCTGTCCAGGGAAACCAGCGATTCGCGTGTGGGATGAGATCAAATAGGTCTGAAGGCATGCCGGGCTTCCACAGTGTCTGGTAATGATTTTGGCGGGTGGAGTTCGAGGTTCATTCGCAGCAATTTTTTGTAAGGGTATCGATAGGCCACTATAGTACGCAGGTGGCATAGGGTGGCGCATAAACTGTGTCGGTCCTGTTTGCCGTCCAACTCAGCCAGGAAGGTTGAGAGCCAAGGAAACAGGTGATTGAGCCAGTTAATGATTGCTGATATTGAAAGATTTCTGAGGTCGAACCCTGGTGCGATGGCAAAGGAAATCGCTCGTCATCTCGGTACGCAGAAGTCAGTGGTGAACCCACTGCTCTACCGACACTCCGCGATTTTTTTGCCGGACGGCAAGAGCTGCTGGTTCTTAGTGAATCCAGAGCGGATGACGATCTCTCTAAAAAACGCGTGGGTCGATAGTGCATCCTTTGAAGAGGCGCTAGCGGTTGCCGGGTCGCCGTTAGATTTCGACTGCTCGGTCGTCGAGTTTATGGTGCCCAAGGGCTGCAAAATCATGATTGATGCAGCTGCGCGTATCTTGGCGTTGTGCAATCAGTTGGTGCTGTTGAAAAAATCGGTATCGATTGATTTCAGCGCCTGCAAGACAACAATGACCTACTTTAATCGTCTCGGTTTCTTTGATCACCTGGACGGTCAAGTCAACGTGCTCCCCGACAGACCCAAGTGGTCCGCTGCACAAGTACACCATGGCAACAATGATGGTGTTGTTGAGCTGGCGGCGATTGATCATCGATTACCGGACGAGACCATCCCTAAACGTCTGAAGAACAGTCTCGTCAGCTGCGCCGGGGAGCGTTACTCGCAATCCGCATTCACCGTCATTTCTGAGTTATTTGGCAATGTGCGGGATCACGCGCAGTCGCTAATCCCTGGCTTTGCCGCGCTTCAGCACTATCCGAAGGGCGGAAAAATCCAGACGGTAATTTCTGACAGCGGGATTGGTATCGTGGGGAGTCTTCAGCCGGTTCTCGAACAGAAATATCCAGGTATTTTTCGGCAACTGGATTTTTAGGAGCCTGAAGCGGGTCCTGAGTTGGTGTTACGTGTGTTTGAGCAGGGGCAGATTTCCAGCTCCAGTGATGATGGTCGCGGTTTAGGCCTCAAGCGCAGTGGCGAGGTCGCGGCAGATTACAACGCGACCATTTCTATCCGACAACAGAATTTCGAACTGACGATGGTTTACTCGCAAGGCAAGCTTACGAGTGATTATCGTGTAGGCATTCCGACTCTCCACGGAACCCATATCTGTTTCGAATTCTTGATTGACAGCTAGATGACTCTGGTTAAACTCAAAAAATGAATCAGAAAACTTATATCGTCAACCTCGGTGATCTCACCGACGATGACCATCCCTTTGGCAATGTCCAAGGGAAAGCCGCCTTCCGAAAGCTCCTTGATGTTGTTGAGGCCCATCCCCAGTACGTCATATTTGGTATCTCACTCGCCGGTATTGAGGCGACGGACGCCTCGTTTCCGAGAGAGAGCGTAGTGGCTGTCGCCAAGTATTTTAAAGGGGAACGTGGTTTTTTTCTGACGGATGTCAACAGCCGGGACCTGCTCGACAACTGGAATTATGCAGCCCGCGCGAAAGACCAGCCTTTGACTGTCTGGGTTGGGGACGATTTTGAGGTCATCGGCCCCGAGATCAGCTCGTCAGCGAAAGAACTGTTGGATTGCGTACTTTCCAAGCGCTCCGTCACTGCCGCTAAGGTGGCAGAAACACTCGATATTTCGGTCCCTAATGCCAGTACCAAATTAAAGAAGCTACTGGATCAGGGGTACATTCTCAGAGCAGAGGAAGCCGCTGAGTCAGGTGGCATCGAGTACGTGTACCACGCCATAGGCGCATCTGCTTAAACAGCTTTACATATCCAGATTTGAGGCGTAGTCTTTCTTACGACGCCAGGGGATTGCTTTGATACCTGGTTAAACTGGATAAATTAATCAGATTGGTGATCGATATGGCTACAAACCCTCCAGCAGGTGATGGGCATCGCAATGGCGCTGTTCGAGACCGTTCTCAAACCCAAACCCCGTCGGGTCACTGGGTGAAGCGAGATACGGAAACTGGCCAGTTTATGGATGTAAAAACCTCGGACAAAACGCCATTCAAAGGCGTCCGCAAAGAGAAATAAGGAGTACTGAAAATGAGTGCAAAATTTGAGATTTTCTTGGGCTCCAATCGGCAGTATTACTTCCGCCTCAAGGCGCCGAATGGCGAAAAAATTCTCGCCAGTGAGGGGTACACGACTAAAGCCAACTGCCAGAACGGCATTCAGTCGGTAAAAATTCACTCGCCTTATGACAATAATTATAAAAGGCTGACGTCCACGAATTACCAGTACTACTTCACTTTGAATGCGAGCAATGGCCAGGTAATCGGAACGGGCGAAACCTACACCACTACGCAGGCGCGGGAGGGAGGAATTACTGCGGTGAAAACCTACGCTCCAGCTGCATCGACTGTGGATTTGACTTAATCCTAGGCCTGCATCCTCAAGCCCCTGTGGTTTAGGGGTTTTTTTTCTCCAGGGAGGGATAGATTTCCTAAAGGAAGACAAGCGATAGTGGTGGCACTGCTGATGGCAATTTCAGGCCATTTGGTGCGCTCAGGGAGGCAGCGAAATGCAGCCAGGCGATAAGGTTCGATTGATAGCCAATCCAACGCGGATTGGCATCCTGGGGAATGAGCAGGATGGCCCACCACACCGACGTCGAATCCTGGTTATTTTTTTAGATGGTAAAGAAGATTTCGTCTTACCTTCGACGCTGGAGGTTCTCCCGAACAAAAAACCAAGTCCTTACGATTGCATCCTCAATGGTAAATTTAGTGGTGGCGAGGATTTACGTGCCGCGATCACTTACCACCGGCTGAGCGGCAAGCTGGCAAACTTGATCTATAGCCTCAACACAACCAACACCCAGTTTTTGGCTTACCAATTCAAACCGGTCTTGCAGTTCTTAGACTCACCCTGCAATGGGATTCTCATTGCGGATGAAGTCGGTCTTGGGAAAACAATTGAAGCAGGTCTGATCTGGACGGAGTTGCGCGCTCGGCTCGATGCCAAGCGCCTATTGATTGTGTGTCCGGCGATGCTGAGGGAAAAGTGGCGTGACGAGTTGTCGAATCGCTTCGGGGTCCAGGCCGATATGGTGGACGCGAACGAACTGCTAAAACGCCTAAAAATTGCTCGCGAGCAGCCACAAGAAAGCTTTGCACTGATAGCCAGCATGCAGGGTTTACGCCCCCCACGCAGCTATGACGACGAGCTGAATCCTGGCCAAGGTGCGGCAGCCAAACTGGCGCGGTTTCTCACCGAGGCTGAGGTGGATGACCCTTTGATCGATATGGTAATCGTGGATGAGGCCCATTACCTCAGAAATCGCGACACCCAAACAAATCGCTTAGGGCGGTTGCTGCGTCCGGTGACGTCGAGTCTGGTGATGCTCTCGGCGACTCCGATACAACTCGGCAGCGCTGATCTATTTAACCTCCTGCAACTCATTGATGAGGATGCTTTCCCCTTCGAGGGCAGCTTTCGGTACAGCCTGGAGGCCAATGCCCCCCTTGTCCGGCTACGAGACCAAATACTTGCCAGGCCCATTACTCCTTCCCAGTTCAAGGAAGGCATCGATGAAGCGCTAAGTGCGCGCTTTCTAGAAGATAATGAGCAGCTTCAATTCCTCGCGCAGCACACGCCCACCGAGCAGGAGTTGAATGACCCAAAGTGGAGGTCTGAACAAGCGGATCGACTTGACCGCATCAATCCACTGAGCAAGGTTGTCACCCGCACGCTTAAACGGGATGTGCAGGACGGTCGGGTGATACGCGTGCCCCACGCCATTCGGGCTACTTTGAGCAATGCCGAAGCCGTGTTCTACGAGGAGGTAACTGCTGCAATTCGAGAGTATTGCTCCCGCCGCGATTCGCCTCCCGGTTTTATGATCACCATTCCTCAGCGTCAAATGTCGAGTTGTATGGCGGCTGCATGTCGGGCGTGGCAGAAAAAAGGCGCAGTCGCTAAGTCCGAGGAACTCGACGAGTTGGTCTACGAGTTAGTAGGTGATGCTGCCGATGACGCTCCTACTGAAGAGCCCGCGTTGGGGTCGCTGTTAACGGCTTTGGTTAGAATTGCACAAGAGGTTGGCAATTATGAGACCTTGAAACGCAATGACAGCAAGTACACCGAGCTGCTCAGCGCCCTACGACGTTACTGGGCTGAAAATCCTGAAAAAAAGGTCGTACTGTTCGCCTTCTACCGACAAACCCTTAGCTATTTGGCAGAGCGGTTACGAGAGGACGGTTTCGAATCAGTATTGGTTTTCGGTGGAATCGATAAGGCTGACGCATTAGCGCGGTTCCGTGATCCCACTGGCCCAAGGATACTTTTATCTTCTGAAGTGGCTTCAGAAGGTGTGGATCTGCAATTTTCAAGTTTGGTCATCAACTATGACCTGCCTTGGAATCCGATGCGGATTGAGCAGCGCATTGGCCGTATTGACCGAATCGGTCAGGAGGCTGAGCGTATTTTCATCTGGAACTTCATGTACGCCGACACCATTGATGAGCGCGTGCACGACCGGTTACTAGAGCGTCTGGACATTTTTACCCGCGCCCTCGGCAGTATGGAGGGAGTACTGGGAGAGCCTATCAAAGACTTAACCCAGTACCTGCTCACACACAAGTTGTCGCCGGAAGAGGAAATACAGCGCATCAACCAAGCGTCTGTTGCAATTGAGAATATGAACCGGCAACAGGTTGAACTGGAAGCTGAGGCAACTCAGCTGATTGCACATGGCGACTTCATCCAAAATAAGGTGCGCGCTGCGCGCGAGCTAGGGCGATATATCCGTGGGGAGGATCTGCTGACTTACGTGCGGGACTTTTTTTACGAAGCTTATCCTGGGACCCGCTTCGCTCCGACTGAACGTGATGTCATGGAATTTGTAGTTGAGTTATCGGTAACCGCCAAGGTCGAGCTTAACTCCTTTATCGAAATGAATCGGCTTCAAGGCCGTACTCAACTGGTTAGTTCAAGGCCTAAGCCATTGCTGTTCGAAAATCGCCAAGGTCAACCCTCGCACGCGTTCGAGCGGGTCACCCAAGATCATCCGTTGATTCGATTTGTTACCGAGCAGCTCTCCAAATTAGGCCGTACTGCTGCGCGATTCCCTGTATCTGCAATCGATCTACCGTCCTTCAAGGTTCAGGGTTTTGAGGCGGGTGTTTATGTGTTTTCTGTCCACCGCTGGCAAGTGACGGGGACACGCGATACTGAGCGTTTGGAGTACGTTGTTGGAAGGCTTTCTATCGGGACGTTTGTTGATAGTGAGGCATCCGAACATCTGGTGAATATGGCCGCGATTGAGGGACGTCAGTGGCTGGGAGTATCGAATGACTTGAACACTGCCGAGGCCGGTCAACTATTCTCCGATTGTCTCGATGAATCCAATAACCGATTTATTGGTTTTCGAGACGCACAAGGTCGAGAGGATCGTGACCGCCTGACGATGATGAAGAACGCTCTACGTTCCCACCTCGATAAGCAGGCGGACCGTCTTATTCAAACGATTCAGAGCTATCGTGCGTCTGGCATTGAGAGCCGTATGCGGTTGGTCCCTGCTGTAGAGGGGAAACTGAAGAAGCTCCGTACCCGTATTGAAGAACGGATTGCAGAGTTGGAATTGAAAAGTGGTGGTGTTGCCAACGAAGATTTTGTAAGCGGTGGTGTTATTCGATTGCTCTAATTCAAGGAATAGAATGATGCGTGTCACGCTGGCTGAGCAATTTAAGGAGGCGTTCGCTAAAGCGGGCAAGGAAATCCCCTCTGTCGAAAAGCCGGACGTGGCGCCTAAGCCGCCCCCACAGCATAAGCGGATCGAATCGCAACGTGGACACCCGGATGGTACAGGCGCTTCTGGACCTCGGGAGAAAGCTCAAGCTTCCGCAAAGAGTCCGCCACGCGCTACGCCTGTCAGCAAAAAGCAGGATGCGGTAAAGAGAAAAAAGCAGCGCCCCTCCAAACCTCAACGGATGGTCTCCCTAGGGAAAAAGACGCCTACGGCGTTCCAGCCTCTCGATTACGATGTCTACAGACGAGGCATGACTCCCTCGAAGCCGAACGACTTACCCTTGGATTCCGCATGCGATCCAGATGGTCACTATGGTGTGTCCTTGCTGCCCTCCTCTAGGCCGAATTGGGAATCCCTAGTAGAGACCACGGCACCGCCGCTGCTGACTTTTGCGTTGACCGGTCAAGAGGTGCAATGTCGGCAAAAGGCCAATTGCGATTTAGCTGTAGAGCGAGAGTTAGTGCTTGGTCTTGATTTCGGTACATCTACTGTAAAAGCCGTGATTGGGGACAGTGCCTTGGGGCGCGAGGGAATATCTTTCGCTATCCCGTTCCGTAAAGATCCAGGCGTAGCTGGTTACCTGCTGCCATGCAGGTTGTATCAGCAGGAAGAAATTTTTTCACTCCGTGCTGGCGGTGCGGTGCACTCTGATTTGAAGCTTGATTTGCTTGCGAACGTCGAATCGATGGAGTGTCGGCGACGGGTAGTGGCCTTCTTGGCTTTAGTCATTCGACAGTCCCGAGCTTGGTTATTTACTCAGCATTCCTCGGTGTACTCATCCAGTCAGATCATCTGGAAATTGTCTGTTGGTTTACCCTCCGAAAGTCATTTCACCAGCACGGAGGCTCCACTTTTTGAGCTACTAGTCAGGGCTGCGTGGATTCTGGCAGCGGATTCCGCGTTTGATCTGCATATTTTGAATGTGGACAATGCCTTGATTCGTTCCCACCAATTGCAGAATGGTGAGGCTCCGGAGAATCATGAGGATATCGAGGTCTCGGTCGTTCCAGAAATTGCCGCTCAAATCTACGGCTACGTCGCTTCAGAACAGTTCGATCCTAACGCGCCTAATGACTTCATGATGGTCGACGTGGGGGCAGGGACGGTTGATGTGTCGTTGTTTCACGTCAAGCCCGGAAGAGGTGGGAAGTGGGACTTCGAGTTTTACACCACAGTCGTCAAGCCCTACGGTGCGATCAACCTTCATCGCCGGCGGTTAGATTGGTGGAAGGAAGTCATACAGAAAAATTATCCGGAAATGCTTGGACTGGCTTTAGCCGTTGACGAAGGTAAAAAAGTCAGCGACATCCAGTCTGGCTTGCCTGCATCGTTGGGAGACTATTTTACCAATGCTGCTGTCGTGTTCACGACACCAGACCAACACGTCGATACGGCTTTTTTTAAGCAGGTATTCAGCCACGTTTTTCACGACGGTTATTGGAAAGCTTCCAAAGGGCTTCTCACGCGTAATGATCTAAACAATATCCCTGTTTACCTTTGTGGCGGCGGAAGTCGACATCCCATTTTCCAAAAATTGACGGAGGCCAACGGCCACCGCAGTTTTTATTCGTGGATGAGGCTCAATTTCCAGGCGCTCAACAAGCCCTCTAACCTTGATGCTCCAGGTCTCAGCCGCTTGGAGTTTGATAGGCTATCGGTAGCGTACGGCTTAAGCTTCTTGGACGTGGGGAAGATCGTTAAAGCGATTCCGCGTCCGCAGTTGATATCGGTCGCGTCCGATACTTGGAGGGATAACTACATCGACAAGTAGCTCAGGCAGGCCGATTGTTTGAGGTCAGATGACTGTGTTGTTGGCGTCTACGGCAAATTGACCCTGTTGTCGAGATGTCACTGACTCAGGCTGTTTCTCGCGAACCATTGCCCTTGCTGAGTTTGTTTAGATTTTGAAGTGGATCAGTCTTGCGTCAGCATGTGGGTAAATTCGGCCTTGGCCTCACGCAAAATGACGTTAAATGGGTGTTAATGGGTGTTTAATTGGGCTTTAAGAGCTGAAGCTCGTTTCAGATCAATTCCTCGACTGGAAGAGGTGCGGCTTAGCTTTCCGGCTCGCTGCTCTCGCCCGGGGAAGATTTTTCCCCATGGCAGGCTCTGAAAGGATGGGGCGGATAACCGATGCGATTGGCCGTGAGCCACGGCCGGATCCTAGGTCGTAGAGGTGGAAGCTTTGACAGACGCCAATCTGCTGGCGAAATTACAAGCTGAGAACACGAGGCTAATTGCCTTGCTTGACGCTCATGGGATTGATTGGCACCTGCCTGTTGAACCGGTCAAGATGCAGGTTGCTCAAATTGAGGCTTCGCGGCTGCTCAATACAGATGCCAAGGTTGACCTATTCAGAAACCTGTTTCGCGGTAGAGCCGACGTTTATCCCATCCGTTGGGAAAGCAAGGCCGGCAAGTCAGGATACGCGCCAGCCTGTGCTAACGAATGGCGCCCTGGGGTTTGTGAAAAGCCACGAATCAAATGTGGCGATTGCGGCAATCGTCAATTGCTGCCGCTGACTGATGAGGTGATTTTTCGTCACTTGGCAGGCGACGTGGTGGTTGGTATCTATCCTTTGCTCCCTGATGACAGCTGTTACTTTCTGGCCGTCGACTTCGATGAGGCTGAATGGCGTGATGATGCCCGAGCTTTTGTTCAGTCGTGTCATGAGCTAAATGTCCCAGTGGCATTGGAGATTTCACGCTCAGGCAATGGTGCTCATGCGTGGATTTTTTTCGACCGTAATATTTCTGCTTTTGATGCACGCCGCCTAGGTGCTTCGATCATCAGTCATGCCTGTGAGCGTACTCGCCAATTGGCACTCAGTTCCTATGATCGACTATTTCCAAACCAGGACTATATGCCGAAGGGTGGCTTTGGGAACCTCATTGCTCTGCCTTTGCAAAAGCGTGCAAGGGCGAAAAATAACAGCGTATTTGTAGATGAGTCACTTGAACCTCATTCCGATCAATGGGCCTTTCTGGCCTCCATTCAGCGGATGAGCCCTGGGGATATTGAGCCGGCTATTATCCGGGCGATGGGTAACCGTGATCCTGTAGGCGTCGCGTATGTTGAGGACGGGGGAGATGCAGAGCCTTGGAAAGGTCGCGATACGAGATCGCATAAGTTAACTTGCCCATTACCTGCGTCTCTCCGTATCACATTGGCAAACCTGGTGTACTTCGAAAAATCGGAGTTACCGCAACCCTTGGCAAACCAGCTTGTCCGACTCGCGGCATTTCAAAACCCTGAATTTTATAAAGCCCAGGCAATGCGAATGTCCGTCTGGAACAAGCCTCGGATCATTGGCTGCGCGCAAAATTTCCCTAAACACATCGCCTTACCACGGGGATGCTTGGATGCGGCTCTGGAGCTTCTGGAGGAAAATGGAATCACCGCTGAGTTCCAAGATGAACGCTTTGCGGGCGACCCCATCGGCGTGAGTTTTCTCGGCACGTTGCGTTCTGATCAGGAAGTTGCGGTCAGCTCGATGCTTAGTCATGACGTCGGTATCCTGTGTGCGCCGACAGCATTTGGCAAAACCGTAACTGCCGCCGCGTTGATAGCGAAGCGTAGTGTTAACACGTTGGTGCTCGTGCATAGGACTGAGCTGCTACGGCAATGGCAAGAGCGTTTGCATGCATTTCTAGGTGTTGGCAATGAAGTCGTGGGTACTATCGGTGGTGGAAAGGCAAAACCCACAGGTGTCATCGATATCGCTGTAATGCAGTCTTTATCGCGAAAAGGTGAGGTCAGCGATACGGTAAAAAACTACGGCCAGATCATAGTTGATGAGTGCCATCACGTGTCAGCGCTCTCGTTCGAGTCGTTACTGAGAAGTGCGGTTGCAAGGTATGTGGTGGGACTTACAGCAACTCCAATACGACGTGATGGGCAGCAACCTATCATCTTTATGCAATGCGGACCGATCCGGCACTCTGCTACTCGACCGGCAAGTGCCCCTCATGATTTGTCTGTGGTGCCCCGATTACTTTCCAAGCCCATTGTCGTCCCCGATGGCTCAGGGATTCAGGATGTATTTCGACATTTAGCCGACGATGTCGAGCGTACAGCCAAAATTGTCTCCGAGGTTGAGCTAGCCTTTAGCCAAGGTAGGAAGATCTTGGTGCTGACTGAGCGTACTGAACATGTGGATGCACTTGAGACTGAATTGAAGGGGCGCGTGCATAACCTTTTTACACTTCATGGGCGTGTGCCAAAAAAGCAGCGAATCGCCCGCATGCACGATCTCGACTCACTGCCACCTGATGCTCCACGCGTCCTCGTTGCAACTGGAAAGCTAGTTGGTGAAGGCTTCGATCATCCAGCATTGGACACATTGGTGCTGGCAATGCCTATCTCTTGGAAAGGAATTCTTCAGCAATACGCAGGCCGATTGCATCGAGCGCATGCCGATAAGGCCGACGTGCGAGTGATCGACTTCGTTGACGCGGGTAATGTCGCGTTGATGAGGATGTGGGATAAGCGGCAGGCGGGGTACAAAGCGATGGGTTACCGAATGGCTGACTCCCTAGCCACTATGGACTTGCTCTAGGAGCACGGTCCCTTTGGATTCGGATTTTCGATACAGCCAGCAGGCACCTTCATTATGGGGTGAAGGATGCTGGTTCCGGAAACGACATTTAATAAGGTCAAAAAACCGCAAAACGACACTATTTAAGGCTCATCAGCGACATTTATGGTGCCCATGTTCCACGTGGAACCCTGATTCCATCTGGGGTACGCATGACACTTAATATGCCCATCGACACTTCTGCAGCGCTCCGCTCCAACAAAAGCCAACGCACATGCGTTGGCTTTTTTTTACGCTTGAAAATGTCCGCTTCTTCTCGGACCCATCGGTCACAAACGGGGTAGCTGGGTAACAACCTGGCATAAAGCCTTCATTCTCAATGGGTTAGGAATCTGAGAAGAGCCCCGGTTACCGGGGGCCTCAGGTTTTCTGGCGTAAAACTTGCGTGTTTAATAACTTACACATCGTTTTTTTAAATTTACAGGAAACGATGGGATCGAGGTGGTACGAATAAATCCAAATGCCAAGGGTTGTCTCAATGAGTGGTACGCAAACTTCCGATAATCTGACGCAAGGGCTCAAGCCCCGTCATGTGACGATGCTCTCCATCGCCGGTGTGATTGGCGCCGGCCTGTTCGTCGGCTCCGGCCACGCGATCGCTGCGGCCGGTCCCGCCGTGCTGCTGGCCTACGCTGCCGCGGGTGCCTTGGTGGTGCTGGTGATGCGGATGCTCGGCGAAATGGCGGTGGCTTCGCCGGACACCGGCTCCTTCTCGACGTATGCGGACCGAGCGATTGGGCACTGGGCCGGTTTCACCATCGGCTGGCTCTACTGGTGGTTCTGGGTCCTGGTGATTCCGCTGGAGGCCAACGCTGCCGCAACGATTCTTCATGCGTGGTTCCCGGACATTGCAATCTGGGCCTTCACGCTGGTCATTACCCTGCTGTTGACGGTCACTAACCTGTTCAGCGTGAAGAATTATGGCGAGTTCGAATTCTGGTTCGCCCTGGTCAAGGTGCTGGCGATCATTGGCTTCATCGGCCTGGGTGTGATGGCGATCTTTGGTTTCCTGCCCTCCAGCCAGGTCAGCGGCGTTTCGCACCTGTTCGACACCCAGGGCTTCCTGCCCAACGGTATGGGCGCGGTGCTGGGGGCGATCCTGACCACCATGTTTTCGTTCATGGGCACCGAGATCGTGACCATCGCCGCGGCTGAATCGAAGAACCCAGGCCAGCAGATTTCCAAGGCGACCAACTCGGTGATCTGGCGGATTGGCTTGTTCTACCTCGTCTCCATCTTCATCGTCGTGGCCCTGGTGCCGTGGAACGACCCACTCCTGGCCAGCGTCGGCTCCTACCAGACGGTGCTGGAACGCATGGGCATTCCCAATGCCAAGCTGATCGTCGATATCGTGGTGTTGGTGGCGGTCACCAGTTGCTTGAATTCGGCGCTGTACACGGCCTCCCGGATGATGTTCTCGTTAGGCAAGCGCGGTGATGCGCCGGCCGTTTCCCAGCGCACTAACAAGAGCGGTACGCCTTATTGGGCGGTGATGCTGTCAACCGGTGCGGCCTTCCTCGCGGTGTTTGCCAACTACGTGGCACCGGCGGCGGTCTTTGAATTCCTGCTGGCCAGTTCGGGTGCCATTGCGTTGTTGGTGTACCTGGTCATCGCGGTTTCGCAGCTGCGTATGCGCAAGCAACGTATAGCCCGTGGTGAAAAAATCGCCTTCAGCATGTGGCTGTTCCCCGGCCTGACCTACGCGGTGATTATCTTCATCGTCGGGGCTTTGACCATCATGCTGTTCCAGGAAGCCCACCGTGTGGAGATCCTGGCGACGGGGCTGCTCAGCGGGCTGGTGGTCGTGTCCGGATTGCTGATACAGCGCCGCCGGATCGCAAAGGCTGGGAGCCTGGTGCGGATGGTCAGTTGATATCCATTGTGGTGAGGGAGCTTGCTCCCGCTTGAGGACGGAGCACTCACAGAAAAGGGGCTGCTGCGCAGCCCAGCGGGAGCAAGCTCCCTCGCCACAGAGGTATCCAACTGACCTTTTTTAACTTGCGACAGACGCCTCACTCCCCGCCGCGACACTCTCCAACCGATACCCATACCCATAAATCGTCAGCAACTGCCAACCCCGATCCGCCGTCAGCCCGAGCTTGTTGCGCAGACGGTAGATGTGGGTGTCGAGCGGGCGGGACGAGGTCATTTCCTCATGGGTCCAGAAGCGCTCGTAGAAGTATTCCCGGGACAGCGGCCGGCCCAGGTTGGCGAACAGGCACCGGGCCAGGCGGTATTCCCGTTCGGTCAGGCTGATGGGAATGCCGGCGCGGGTGATGGTCAGTTCGGCGTCGTCGAACGCCAGGTCGTTGAACACCAGCACGTCGCTGGCGGGCGCGCGTTGCAGGTTATGACGGCGCAGCACAGCGGTGACGCGGGCCTTGAGCTCGTTGGGCCTGAAGGGTTTGCTCACGTAGTCGTCGGCACCGGCATTGAGGGCCTGGACGATGTCGTGTTCGCCGTCGCGGCTGGTCAGCATGATGGCGGCCGGTGGCGAATCCATGTGTTCGCGGGTCCAGCGCAGTAGCGAGAGCCCACTGAGGTCGGGCAGTTGCCAGTCGAGGATCAACAAGTCGAAGGTTTCCCGGCGCAATTGCCGCAACAGGTCTTCGCCTCGCTCAAAGCTGTGCAGCGTCCAGGCTGGCTCGTTCCTGCCGGGGATTTGTTGCAAGGTCTGTTCTACCCGGCGCAGCTCGGCCGGTTCATCGTCCAGTATGGCGACACGCATGGAATGCGATTCCTTGATCTCGAAAATAACGGACATCTTCAGGTGGCAATAAAAGGCAGCCAGGGGCTGATCCATTGACCTGTCGCTGGCTGCGACAATACCGGCTCGCCGCACGGAGGGAAAGGCAGCAGCGCGCCACCCATCGAGTTCGTTATAGTCGTGGGCTTGATACAGACCTGTGAAGAGATCCCCAGTTCTTGAGTTCGGCCAGGAGGCCTATGAGTAACCAGCGTCGCCGTGAGAGTCGTGAGCCCACCCAGGTCCAGCGGTTGTTCCGCCAGTTGGTGCGGGAGTGGTTATGGATAAGTCTGCTGCTGTTGCCGTTGACGGCCTTGCTGTCATTGAGCAGCCAATCAACGGGTGACCATTCAGGTGCTGCGTTGTTGTCGGTGTGCCTGGTGGGGGGCGTGTTGGGTTTGTTGCTGTTGCGCCCGCGCCTGGCCCTGTGGACAACCGTGGGCGGCATGAGCCTGGCCCTGCTGATCAGCGCCGTACTGGGTGCGCAGGGTTGGTGGTGGTCGCCCATGGCCAGTGTGCTGGGCATCATGTTCGGCTACTTGATCTGGAATTGGCGGCGCCTGAGTGTGGTGCTGGCCTATTTCGGCTGGGAGCTCGCGCGTCTGGACGCGGAGCCCAAGGTCTTCCCGGAACGTCGTCGTACTTCGTACACCGGCAGCGATCGTTTGCAGGGGCAGATCATGGCCCTGGAACAAGCCATGAGCCGAACCCGCGACACCCGGCGCTTCATCGCCGACGGCCTGGAATACCTGCCCGTGGCGACCATGATCAGCGATCCTCAAGGCAAGTTGCTGCTCGGTAATCGCAAGGCCCGTGAGCTGTTCGGCCATGGCCTGGCGGGCGGCGATGTGCTCGAGCATCTCGCGCAATTGGGTTATCCCGGGTTGGAGCATGGGGCGCATCACCGGTTATCCACATTGCCCTTGGTGGAGTTTCGCGATATTCGCGAGCGCAGCTTGCGCTTGGAACGGGCCGCGCTGTTCCCGGTTGATGGCGATGCGCCGATTGGCTGGTTGCTGAGCCTCACGGATCTGAGCGCCGAACGTGAGGCGGAAGAACAGCGTAGCGTCATGCTGCGTTTCCTCTCCCATGATTTACGCGCGCCTCACTCGGCAATCCTTGCGCTGCTCGATGTGCAGCGGCACCAGGCGGGCGGCGATCATCCGTTGTTCGACCAGATCGAGCGCCAGGTACGTCGCGCGCTGGACCTGACCGAGGGCTTCGTGCAATTGGCCAAGGCGGAATCCGAGGCGTATCAGTTCCAACCCACGCTGTTCGCGATGCTGGTGCTGGATGTGCTCGACCAAGCGCTACCCATCGCCCAGGCAAAGCGCATCCAGTTGGTTCATGAACTGGAAGATGAAGAGGCGATGGTGAGGGCGGATCAATCGTTGCTGACCCGTGCGCTGTTCAATCTGCTGGAAAATGCCATCAAGTACAGCCCGCCCGACGCCTGCATTTTCCTGCAGGTGCATTGCGCGTCGGGCTGGTTGATCTGCAATGTCGCCGACCAGGGCAAAGGCATCAGCGCCGAAGAACTGCCGGACCTGTTCAGCCAGTACCGACGATTTTCGTCGGCTCAAGGGGTGGATGGCATTGGCCTGGGATTATCGATGGTCAAGGCCGTGGTGGACCATCACGAGGGGAAAATCGAGTGCCACAGCGTAGTGGGCAAGGGCACGACGTTCAGCCTGCGCTTCCCGTTGCTGGAAGATTAAGGATCGCAGCCTCCGGCAGCGCCTACAGGACCTATCCAATCCTCGTAGGAGCTGCCGAAGGCTGCGATCTTTTGAGTGCTATAAAAACTTATGCACCCGAACACGGCTTTTATGTGTTTATGAAATATGTATTAAAAACAAACACATACAGCATAAAAACAATGAATTCCGAAAAAACGGTACACAGGTTATCCACAGATCTCAAACAGCGGCTTGTTCCGTGGGGACTTCCGCCACAGGGCCGGGAGGAAGCGAACCCATGTCCCGTTGTGCCTGTTCATTCCAGGCTTGTACGCGGTCATTGAGCTCGGCGATGGCGCGGGGGCCAGTGCCTTCGGCATACATCGGCGCGCCGATCACCACGGTGATGACCCCCGGCGTCCTGATCCAGCCAGCCTTTGGCCAGAATTTGCCGGCATTGTGTGCAATCGGCAGCACCGGCAGTTCAGCGTTTACCGCCAATGCGGAACCGCTGCGGGAGAACTTTCCAACCGTCCCGTAAGGAACACGAGTGCCCTCGGGAAAGATCAGCACCCAGGTGTTGTCCCTCAGCAGCTCGTCACCCTTCTTCGCCACTTGCTTGAGCGCCAGTTTGGGGTTGTCGCGATCGATGGCAATCGGGCGCAGCATCGCCATGGCCCAGCCGAAGAACGGTACGAACAGCAGTTCACGCTTGAGAACCTGACTCAACGGCTCGAAATAGGCCGAGAGAAAGAACGTCTCCCAGGTGCTCTGGTGATTGGACTGAATCACGCAGGGCCGGTCCGGCACGTTCTCGGCCCCCTTCACTTCATAGCGAATGCCCAGGAACACCTTGCTCAGCCACAGTGCGCAGCGGCACCAGTACACGTTAATGAAACGGTAGCGCGCCCGGAACGACAAAAAAGGCGCGATAAAAAAACTCAAGGAACACCACAACAAGGAACTGGTGCCCAGCAGCAGGTAAAAGAGGAAGCTTCTGATGGCCTGCAATATCGACATAGCGGCGTTTACCGTTGCGGGCACTGCCCGCCTGTTTAAGCGCTTCCCGAACAGTCCTTGATCAGGATGTCTTGGGAGCTCTAATTGTGGATAAGTTCAGCGGCAATCGCCGCCAGGTCGTCAAAAATCAAGGTGCCCACCGGCAGGGTCTTGCCCAGAGTCTTCTCGCCTTTCCCGGTCTTTACCAAAACTGGCTGACAATCGACGGCCTTGGCCGCCTCCAGGTCACCGAGACTGTCACCGACGAACCACACACCTGCCAAAGCCACATCGTAATGCGCGGCAATGGTTTTCAACATGCCCGGCTTGGGCTTGCGGCAATCGCAGCCGTCGTCCGGCCCGTGCGGGCAATAGACGATCAAGCCGACGTCCCCGCCCTGCTCCGCCACGAGGACGCGCAAGCGCTCGTGCATGGCGTCCAGGACCGTGAGGTCATAGTAACCGCGGGCAATGCCCGACTGGTTGGTGGCCACCGCCACCGTCCAGCCGGCCTTGCTCAACTGCGCGATGGCTTCGATCGAACCGGGCAGCGGCAGCCACTCCTCCACCGATTTGATGTAAGCGTCGGAGTCGTGATTGATCACCCCGTCCCGATCGAGAATCAGCAGTTTCAAGCGTTACCCCAGCAGCGAAATATCGGCAACGCCGAGGAACAGCCCACGCAGACGCGCCAGCAGCGCGTAACGGTTGGCCCGTACTTTGGGGTCTTCGGCATTGACCATCACCGCCTCGAAAAACGCATCCACCGGCTCGCGCAGTGCCGCCAGGCGTGCCAGGGTTTCGCTGTACTGACGCGCCGCCGCCATTGGCTGGACCGCCTGGTCCGCCTGTTGGATCGCCGAATACAGGGAGAACTCGTTGGCATTGTCGAAGTACTTGGCTTCGACAGTGGCCGCGATGTTGCCTTCGGCCTTGCCCAGCAGGTTCGACACGCGCTTGTTCACCGCCGCCAACGCTGCCGCTTCCGGCAATTTGCGGAATGCCTGCACCGCTTGTACGCGCTGGTCGAAGTCCAGGGCGGAGCCCGGCTTCAGGGCACGCACCGACAGGTAGGTCGCAACGTCGACGCCTTCATCTTCATAACGCGCACGCAGACGGTCGAAGATGAACTCCAGCACCGCATCGGCCAGGCCGGCGGCCTTGACCTTGCTGCCGAACGCATTGACGGCGAACGCCACGGCGTCGTTCAGGTCCAGGTCCAATTGCTTGTCGATCAGGATCCGCAACACGCCCAGCGCCGCGCGACGCAAGGCATACGGGTCTTTGCTGCCGGTGGGCAGCATGCCGATGCCGAAGATGCCCACCAGGGTGTCGAGCTTGTCGGCGATCGCCACGGCCGCACCGGTCAGGGTGGTCGGCAGCTCAGCGCCGGCACCGCGGGGCATGTACTGCTCGTTCAGTGCCAGGGCCACATCTTGCGGCTCGCCATCGTTGAGGGCGTAGTAGTAACCGGCGACGCCTTGCATCTCCGGGAACTCACCGACCATTTCGGTGGACAGGTCGCACTTGGACAGGATGCCGGCACGGGCGGCGCGCTGGGCATCGCCGCCGATGCGTGGGGCGATGAACGCGGCCAGCTTGGACACGCGCTCGGCCTTGTCGTAGACGCTGCCGAGTTTCTCCTGGAACACCACGTTGCGCAGGCGCTCGTTGAAGCTTTCCAGGGGTTGTTTCTTGTCTTGCTTGAAGAAGAACTCGGCATCGGTCAGGCGCGGGCGAACGACTTTTTCGTTACCGGCGATGATCTGCTGCGGGTCCTTGCTTTCGATGTTGGCGACCGTGATGAAGCGCGGCAGCAACTTGCCTTCGGCGTCCAGCAGGCAGAAGTATTTCTGGTTGTCCTGCATGGTGGTGATCAGTGCTTCCTGCGGCACTTCAAGGAAACGTTCCTCGAACGAGCACACCAGCGGCACTGGCCATTCCACCAGCGCGGTCACCTCGTCCAGCAAGTTGGCCGGCACGATGGCGGTGCCTTCCTGCAGGGTGGCCAGCTCTTCGGTGCGCTTGCTGATCAGCTCGCGGCGCTCGTTGGCGTCGGCCAGCACGTAGGCGGCACGCAGGTCGGCCAGGTAGTTGGCCGGCGAGGTGATGCGCACGCTTTGCGGGTGATGGAAGCGGTGACCGCGGGAATCGCGACCGGCTTTCTGGGCCAGGATCGTGCAATCGATGACTTGGTCACCGAACAGCATGACCAGCCACTGAGTTGGACGTACGAACTCTTCCTTGCGCGCAGCCCAGCGCATGCGCTTGGGGATCGGCAAGTCATTGAGCGAGTCTTCGACGATGGTCGGCAACAGGCTGGCGGTCGGCTTGCCCTTGATGCTCTGGCTGTAGCGCAGCTTCGGACCGCTCTGGTCGATTTCGCTCAGGTCCACGCCGCACTTCTTGGCGAAGCCCAGGGCGGCCTGGGTCGGGTTGCCGTCGGCATCGAAGGCAGCCTGGCGTGGCGGGCCATCGAGGTTGATGCTGCGGTCCGGCTGTTGGGTCGCCAGGGCGGTGATCAGCACGGCCAGGCGGCGCGGCGCGGCGTACACCTGTTTGGCTTCGTAGCTCAGGCCGGCAGCTTGCAGGCCCTTGTCGATACCGGCCAGAAACGCATCGGCCAGGGTGTTCAGGGCTTTGGGTGGCAGTTCTTCGGTGCCCAGTTCAACCAGAAAATCTTGAGCACTCATTGTGCAGCCTCCAGCTTAGCCAACACTTCATCACGCAGGTCCGGGGTCGCCATCGGGAAGCCCAGCTTGGCACGGGCCAGCAGGTAGGCTTGCGCAACGGAACGCGCCAGGGTGCGTACACGCAGGATGTATTGCTGGCGCGCGGTCACGGAAATCGCCCGGCGTGCGTCCAGCAGGTTGAAGGTATGGGATGCCTTCAACACCATTTCATAGCTCGGCAACGGCAGCGGCTGGTCCAGCTCGATCAGGCGCTTGGCTTCGCTCTCATAGAAATCGAACAGCTCGAACAGCTTCTCGACGTTGGCGTGTTCGAAGTTGTAGGTGGACTGCTCCACTTCGTTCTGGTGGAACACGTCGCCGTAGGTCACTTTGCCGAACGGGCCGTCGGCCCACACCAGGTCGTAGACCGAATCCACGCCCTGCAGGTACATGGCCAGGCGTTCCAGGCCATAGGTGATCTCGCCGGTAACCGGGTAGCACTCGATGCCGCCCGCTTGCTGGAAGTAAGTGAACTGAGTCACTTCCATGCCGTTGAGCCAGACTTCCCAGCCCAGGCCCCAGGCGCCCAGGGTTGGCGATTCCCAGTTGTCTTCGACGAAACGAATGTCGTGCACCAGCGGGTCGAGGCCGACGTGCTTGAGGGAGCCCAGGTACAGTTCCTGGAAGTTTTCCGGGTTCGGCTTCAGCACCACCTGGAACTGGTAGTAGTGCTGCAGGCGGTTCGGGTTTTCGCCGTAGCGGCCGTCAGTCGGGCGGCGGCTGGGCTGCACATAAGCGGCGTTCCAGGTTTCCGGGCCGATGGCACGCAGAAACGTGGCAGTGTGGAAAGTGCCGGCGCCTACTTCCATATCGTAGGGCTGAAGTACCACGCAACCTTGCTCGGCCCAGTATTGCTGGAGGGCGAGGATCAAGTCTTGGAAGGTACGCACGGCTGGCGTAGGCTGGCTCACGAAATTCACCTGTTTCTTGGGCTGCGATTTAAAGAGCGGGAGTATACCCGATTCGTTCGTGCGCACGCCCCCTGGAGCCTTATGCCACGCTGCTTTTGGTGTTCTGACGATCCGTTGTACATGGCTTATCACGATCAGGAGTGGGGCACGCCGCTGCGCGATGCGCAGGGTTTGTTCGAGTTGCTTTTGCTCGAAGGGTTCCAGGCCGGGTTGTCCTGGATCACCGTTTTGCGCAAACGCGAGCGCTACCGGGAAGTGTTGTACGGCTTCGATGTACAGCGGGTGGCGCAAATGAGCGATGCGGAAATCGATGAACTGATGCTCGACCCCGGTATCATCCGCAACCGTCTCAAGCTCAAGGCCGCCCGCCGCAATGCGCAGGCCTGGCTGGCGCTGGAAGAACCGGTGGCGTTCCTCTGGTCGTTCGTGGGCGACCAACCCATCATCAATCATTTCAAGGACCGCACCGAAGTGCCGGCCATCACGCCCGAGGCAGTGGCGATGAGCAAAGGCCTGAAGAAAGCCGGATTCACTTTCGTCGGCCCGACCATTTGTTATGCGTTGATGCAGGCCTCGGGCATGGTCATGGACCACACCCAGGACTGCGACCGCTACGCCGAGTTGGTAAACGGCGGTTAGAATAGCCGGCTCGCAACACGGCCCATACATTCAGGAGTGACCTGTGGATAAGTTGAAAGGCGCCTTGCTGGTCGGCGCTCTGCGGTTGTTTGCGCTGCTGCCTTGGGGGGCGGTGCAGGCAGTGGGTTCGGCGATTGGCTGGCTCATGTGGAAATTTCCCAACCGTTCCCGCGACGTGGTGCGGATCAACCTCGCCAAGTGCTTTCCCGAGATGGACCCGGCCGAGCGCGAACGCCTGGTGGGCCAGAGCCTCAAGGACATCGGCAAATCCCTGACCGAAAGCGCCTGCGCCTGGATCTGGCCGGCCCAGCGTTCCATCGAACTGGTGCGCGAAGTCGAAGGCCTGGAAGTGCTGAAAGAAGCCCTGGCTTCCGGCAAAGGCGTGGTTGGCATTACCAGCCACCTGGGCAATTGGGAAGTGCTCAACCACTTCTATTGCAGCCAGTGCAAACCGATCATTTTCTACCGTCCGCCCAAGCTCAAGGCGGTGGATGAACTGCTGCAAAAACAACGCGTACAGTTGGGCAACAAAGTCGCGGCGTCGACCAAGGAAGGCATCCTCAGCGTCATCAAGGAAGTGCGCAAAGGCGGCCAGGTGGGCATTCCCGCCGACCCGGAACCGTCCGAATCCGCCGGTATCTTCGTGCCCTTCTTCGCCACCCAGGCCCTGACCAGCAAGTTCGTGCCGAACATGCTCGCCGGCGGCAAAGCAGTCGGCGTGTTCCTTCATGCCCTGCGCCTGCCGGACGGCTCGGGCTACAAAGTCATCCTCGAAGCCGCCCCGGACGCGATGTACAGCACCGACACCGAAACCTCGTGCGCCGCCATGAGCCAAGTGGTGGAGCGCTATGTACGGGCCTACCCAAGCCAGTATATGTGGAGCATGAAACGCTTCAAGAAACGCCCGCCGGGCGAGGCGCGGTGGTACTGAAGGCCTGTTGCTTCATATGAGCGAGGCGGCTTGGGATTTGTGGTGGATGCAGAAACTGTGAACACCCAAGACCCCGGTGGGAACCGAGCTTGCTCGCGATAGCGGTGGGTCTGCCTGCATCGATGTTGAATGTGCCACCGCCATCGCGAGCAAGCTCAGCTCCCACAATTTTTCCAGGTCATTCACACGCATCACATCCATCCCAAATCCCTGTGGGAGCGAGCCTGCTCGCGATAGCGGTGGGTCTGCCTGCATCGATGTTGAATGCGCCGCCGCCATCGCGAGCAAGCTCAGCTCCCACAGTTTTTCCAGGTCATTCACAGGCATCGCATCCATCCCAAATCCCTGTGGGAGCGAGCCTGCTCGCGATAGCGCCCCGTCAGCCGCCGCATAACCACGGACGCCACTCTCCTGTGGCGAGGGAGCTTGCTCCCGCCGGGCTGCGCAGCAGCCCTCGCTCCTAAAGCTCGGTCCCCCGCTGTCGATAACCCGATGTATCCGCCAATCATGGACCGATGAAATGGAATTCTCAGTTAGCTCTGCCGCTATCGCTCCCGCCAACATCAACCTCACCCGCTCCGACCAGAAGCTGGTAACCAATCCTCCCGCAGACGCCGTAAAGCAGCTGGCAAACGCCGGCCCTGCAGCGATCTACCACCCCAATGACGACGCCCAGATCATGGTGGAATCGCCAGTGGTCATCGAAACCTGGGTCGGTCGCTCCCAATCGCCAGACTTCCCTCGATTCGCCGCACTTGCCGAGAGCGCGAAAAACACCCTGAAGACCTCTTTCGAGACCTTCCAGTCAACGCTGTCGGCAACCCATCCGGACCTGGCCGGCAAGAAGTACGGCTTCACCGTCGAGGCCGATGGCCGACTCAAGGTGCTCAACACGGCCGGCCAACTCAGCAGCGCAGACACCCAGCGGCTGACCGATCTGCTCAATGATTCCAGCGACCTGAAAACCGCGGCCATTGCGTTCCGCGACGCCTCTATCGACATGGTCGACGCCGACTCGCCCTGGTCCGGCAGCTACTTGGGCCGCTACAACCTGACCAAGGAAAACTTCGCCAACACCATCGACTTGGCGCCGATGCTCAAACCCAGAGGCTCGGTGTCTCCCCAGGAGTTTTCGGACGGGTTGTTTTTCAACCAACTGGCCTACAAAGGCGAACGGGCGACGCGAGAGACCGAAGCCGCGATGCTTGCACGGCGTGCTGCACAGCGATTCAGCGCGCAGGCCTGAAAGGTTGGTCTACCGAATCTTGTGGCGAGGGAGCTTGCTCCCGTTGGGCTGCGCAGCAGCCCCACCCCATGAGCAAACACCCCACCAACCCCTGTGGGAGCGAGCTTGCTCGCGAAGAGGCCGGCACATTTACATGAATGTCGGCTGATGCCCTAAGCTTGCTTGTCCCCAACCAGCCAAGGAAGCATCAATGGGCATTCGCGGAAAAGACCGTCAGATCGATAACATCGAGTTCAATGTCAACGACATCGCCCGAAGCAAAGCCTTCTATGGCGGTGTGTTTGGCTGGAATTTCGTCGACTACGGCCCGACCTACACCGAATTCAGCGACGGTCGCCTGACCGGTGGCTTCACGACCGGCGAACCGGTGCGCCCGGGCGGCCCGTTGATCATCTTGTACGCCGATGACCTTGAAGCCACTCAATCCAGGCTCGAAGCCGCAGGGGCGACCATCTGCCGTGAAGTGTTCGCTTTCCCGGGTGGCCGACGTTTCCACTTTATCGATCCGGATGGTTATGAACTGGCCGTGTGGTCGGTTTCCTGATGACTGACTGATCACAAAGAGGCGCAAAGCCTCAATCGTGTCCATGATTAAAGACCTGCGATATCGGCGACGTCGGGATGGCAACGCCATCTCTACGTCCGTTGGATGACTGTCCAGCCAGAACGATCGCACTTCCTCTGGTCTATTCATCAAGGAGTCCCCTCATGAACATCGACTTCACCGGACGTCACGTCCTGGTCACCGGTTCCACCAGCGGTATAGGTTTTGCGACCGCCAAAGGCTTCCTGGAAGCCGGCGCCCACGTGGTCATCAACGGTCGCAGCGAGAGCAGTGTGGAGGATGCGTTGCAACGCTTGGGCACCCTCTCTTCAAGGGCGACTGGCTTTGTCGGCGATCTCAGCCATGAGTCCGGCTGCCAGGCACTCGTCACCAAGCACCCAAGCTTCGATATCGTCATCAACAACCTGGGCATTTTCAAACAGCAAGACTTCTTCGAAACGCCAGACAGCGAATGGCAGCGCTTCTTCGAAACCAACGTAATGTCCGGCGTGCGAATTTCCAGGGCCTACGCCCAGGGCATGGTCGAGCGCGGTTGGGGGCGGATTGTGTTTATCTCGTCGGAATCGGGCGTGAACATTCCTGCCGACATGATCCACTACGGCTTCACCAAAACCGCGCAACTGTCCATCGCTCGCGGCCTGGCCAAGCGCCTCGCCGGCACGGGTGTGACGGTGAACTCGGTGTTGCCAGGGCCGACCCTTTCCGAAGGCGTTGCCCAGATGCTCCAGGCAGACGTCGAGCGCAGCGGGGAAAGCCTGGAAAAGGTCGCGGCAGATTTCGTCAACGAGCACCGCAGCACCTCGATCATCCAGCGCGCAGCGCGCGTCGAGGAAGTCGCCAACATGATCATCTACGCCAGTTCGGAACAGGCCTCGGCCACCACTGGGGCGGCGCTGCGTGTTGATGGGGGTGTGGTGGATAGCATCGTCTAGGACTTATGCCACATTAAAAAAAACGCCGCTTCCTCGTGAGAGATAAGCGGCGCTTTTGTTTTGGAAGCAACATGGGTGGGTTCGACCGGCTTTCGGAGTGGTGAAGGGATCGTTCAGCTCACTCTGTTTTCCATCAGTCGATCCGAGCCGCCTTCGGCCACGCGGTTTTGGATCAGTCGATCCGAGCCACCTTCGGCTATGCGGTTTTGGATCAGACGATCCGAGCCACCTTCGGCAACACGGTTTTGGATCAGTCGATCCGAGCCGCCCTCGGCTATGCGGTTTTGGATCAGTCGATCCGAGCCGCCCTCGGCTATGCGGTTTTGGATCAGTCGATCGGAGCCGCCTTCAGCGACGCGGTTCTGGATCAATCGATCCGAGCCACCTTCAGCGACACGGCTTTCGATCAGGCGATCCGAACCACCCTCAGCGAACGTAGGTTGAACAAAAGAAGTCGCAAACGCGTTGCTGAGCGACAGCGCCAGAAGCGAGCCAACGAGAGTTTTGCCGAGAGTGTTCATGTCCTGATCCTTTTAGATGATGTGAGTTAGACGGTGACGTGCAAACGGACGTCGACGTTGCCGCGAGTCGCGTTGGAGTACGGGCAAACCTGGTGAGCCGCGTCGACCAGCGCTTGAGCATCGGCTTGATCCAGGCCTGGCAGGCTGATGTGCAGGTCGATGTCCAGGCCGAAACCGCCAGGGATCTGGCCGATGCCGACGTGTGCCGTGATCGAGGCGTCAGCAGGAATGCTGCGTTTGCTCTGGCTGGCGACAAACTTCAATGCGCCGATGAAGCAGGCCGAGTAGCCGGCGGCGAACAACTGCTCAGGGTTGGTAGCTTCACCACCAGCGCCGCCCAGGGCTTTTGGAGTGGCCAGTTTCACGTCGAGAATCTTGTCGCTGGAAACAGCACGGCCATCACGGCCACCGGTGGAGGTTGCGACTGCGGTGTAGAGAACGTTCATGGTGTTTCCTCTTTTGCTGACGGGTCTGATTAGTTTTGGTTTGCGCTAAATATTTGTGCGCTAACCAGTTGAGATAAAGTTAACGGATGAATAATTAGCGCGCAAGATAAATTTTCAAAGATTTATTGTTTTTGCATTAAACAATTGATCTAAAAGGAAATTTATTTTTAGGCTTTGCAGTATCGTCAGCCGCGTGGGCCGCGAGGAAAGCCAAGGGGAAGGAGTTTCCAGGGAAATCAGCAGGGCCAGCGCAGTGGCAGGCCTTCATAGAGAGGAAAATTCATATAGCAGAATGATGGGTTTTTCGATCGTCCCCACGCTCTACGTAGGAATGCTGTCAGGGACGCTTCTGAAGGGTGACGCAGACCGCCACGGGATGCATGCCCACGCAGAGCGTGGGTACGATCAACGCCCGACCATCACGCCTCCGCCAGCCCACACATCCTTGCGCCTTTGCCTACAACCACACCAGAACCCACCTGCTTGTGTGCCTCGCCCACGGACTCTATTGTCTTTTTTGCCCTGTCCATCATCGTATTCACCACATGAAACGACCACGCATTAGCAACTTCAAGCATCAGGTGTTCCGCTCGACCGCAATGCCGCTCGCTAAAGAGTTTCTGGTGGATGATCCTAAGGCACTGTCGGAGAAAGGTATCGATGCTGCGCGGATAAGGTACGAGCCGATAACCCAAGAGGCACTCAACCAATGCTATCTATGGGGCTCAGAAGCCCAACTTTATCCATGGGAGGAAATACCTGTCTGGAAGAATCGTGACGGGAAAGCGTTTGATCTTTCTCTGTGGTATGACCAAGAGTTATGTGGGCTTTGCTTTGCCACGCCCAAATCAAGCACCTTGTCCATCAAGGTTGTCCTCCTGGAGGGCAAGCCTGACGCGACTCACCCTTTAAAGGGTGAAGTGGCCGGTTTAGTCTTGATCGCGATCAGCCGATATGCGCGAATGCTGAAGCTTCGCGAGATTGAGATTTTTGAGCCTGACCCTGGCGCCGTCCAGTGGTATCGGTATCTGGGCTTCGATTTCGACGACCAGCGGCGCCTTGTTATAGCGGTGAACGAGGCATAACATTAGCCCCAATTATATTGTGAGTTTTCCATGAAGGCTTCCAAGCGCACTCCAAAATCATCGCTTGCAACTCAATACCAAGCGGAGGCCCGCCGTCTGGCTGGCTGCGCGACCACTATTGAGCGCCAGTTCTTGTCGGTTAGCCTCGCCAAGGGTAAGGAGCTTGAACCCGTGGGCCGTATGGCCGGTGCCACAACCTGATTTTCTGCTGATAAAAAAACCGCCGAATTGGCGGTTCTTTTTTGGTTTCGCTCTGGGCAAAGCCAACCCAACTAAGCAACCGCCACTCGATTACGCCCCAACGCCTTCGCCCGATACAGGGCCTTATCCGCATCGTTCATCAAGCTGTGAAGGTCCTTATTACAGGTCCCCGTCGACGCCACGCCAAGGCTGGCGGATATGCCCTGAACAGGCTCGATCATCAAACCCGAAATCGTATCGATGAGCTGTTCTGCAATTTTGGTAGCGACTTCGATGGACGTATCCGGAAGCAGAATGGCGAACTCTTCCCCACCGAGTCGTCCGTGGATATCGGTTGCCCTAAACGATGAACTGATCACAGTCCCCATCTCGCGTAAAACCTGATCTCCCACTTGATGGCCGTAGGTGTCGTTGATGTGCTTGAAGTGATCCATGTCCAACATGACGGCGCACAATCCTAACCGGCTGCTCTTACATTCGTCATAAAGCTGCTGGGCATGCTCGAAAAAAGCCCGCCGACTCTTCAGGCCGGTCAGTTCATCGGTTTGTGCGGCGCGGGTCGAAATGCTGTTCGCCTGTTCCATTTCACGGGTGAGTCGAAAGGCGATTTCCAGTGCCTGGGACATTTTGTGCGTGGCCCGGGCGGCAAATGCCGCAAACACCAGGATCGAAAGGGCGATGCCGACTTGAATCGGGGACGGTTGAAACAGCAGCCAGGCAGTGCACGGGAACAGCACCACGCCAATGGAAGCCAGCGTCATGTCGCGGTAAGCCGAATAGCAGGACACCGCGCTGACGGACATTCCGACGGTGAAGAGCATGACCAACGCCTGGGACAACAGATCATCCGCCGGCATGAGCACAAACGCCCCGCCGCCCCAGATGCTGGCGGATAACACCAGCGTGACCCAGTATCGGCGCTCCCAGCGTTGCGGTGTACGTTCACTTTCGTCGCTGCGGAAATAGGCGACAAACATCGCGATACGCAACAGCGTCGATGCGGTCAGGATGGCAATCCACCAAAAAATGACGCTGTGCTCAAACCGATCCCAACACAGCCAACTCAGCATGATGGCAGCCAGGTAACTGCCGAAAACCGCAGAAACGGACTGGCGAAACAGTTGCTGCAATCGGTCCGTTCGCACCTGCTCGGCTATGAAAGAAGCCTGGCCGTTCCGAGATCTTGGGCCATCCATTTGATCCACCTGATCGTGACGCAACGAAAACGGCGATTGTGGCACCCTGCCACCAACGCAAACAACTGAATTACACCCAAGGCCCCGATTGAACCGAAACCCCGTGGCGAGGGAGCTTGCTCCCGCTGGGCTGCGCAGCAGCGCCAACCATTCCTACAAACAAACTGCATCATCTTCTTTACAGGAATCAGGCCGGGATCAATCCTGCCTCCCGATAGCTCAAAATCAGATCATCGAACAGACCGACATCCGCCCGAGTCCGCGCGATTAACTGAGCACCCGCCACAGCGGTGTAAATGGCCAGGGCTCTACGTTCACACTCCGCTGCGCTGCCCATTCCGGCATCCGCCAACACCTGGGCGAGCCACGTTACGTTAACGTCCGCAAATGCCCGGATTTCCCGCAAGACTTCATCGGGAAGGCCCTCGTATTCGGCGGCCATGAAGCTGGACAGACACAGCCTGTTGCCGTCCTCAAGCGATTTTCGAAAAAGGGACGGGTACAGCTGCAAGCACACTTTTGGCTCGGCATTGGCGGCGCGTATCTCGTCTAGTGCCCGCTGCACGTCCTGCCAATAGCGTTCCGCGACCGCAGCAGCCAACCCCGCCTTGCTCGGAAAGTGGTAGTAAATGCTGGCGTTCTTGATGCCTACCTGGTCGGCAATGCTACGGAAATTGATCCCGCTGTAACCGTGCAGTTGGGCAGCGGATTTCGCCGCCGCCAAGATGGCTTCTCGAGCATTTTCGTTCACGTTGCAGCCTCGTTTACCTAGTCGATGCACTCATTTGAATGCGATTCTACGCCCAGATTCGCTTACCTGCCAATTGTCAGGTAGGGGATTGACAGTGCCAAAATATCGGTCCAGTCTTTTACCTACCAATTGACAGGCAGGTATTCCAATCATGTCTTCTTCACATCCACACGCTGACATTTCCACGGTTCCTGAAATGAAAATCTACGATTGGTTCAACGGCCCCTACCCCGCCCGCGTGCGCATTGCACTGGCGGAAAAAGGCCTGTTGCCAAAAATCGAATTCATTCCAGTGAATCTCTGGACCGGTGAGCATAAGAAACCGGAATTCCTCGCCATCAACTACTCGGGGACATTGCCCGTCCTGGAGCTGAGCGATGGGACGCGGATAGCCGAATGCACGGCGATTACCCAGTACCTGGACAGCCTGGTCGGCGAACCGACGCTGACGGGCGAAACGCCTGTTGAAAAAGGCCTCATCCACATGATGACCAAGCGTGCCGAGATCGAGTTTCTCGACGCCGTCAGCACATACTTCCACCATGCCACGCCGGGCCTCGGCCCAGAGGTTGAGCTGTACCAGAATGCCGAGTGGGGCGGCCGGATGCGCGATAAGGCGATCAGAGGCATGCGCTATTTCGACAACTTGCTCAAAGACCAGCCCTTTGTGGCGGGCGACAGATTTTCGATGGCCGACATTGCGGTATTGGGCGGCATGATCTTCGCCTCGCTGGTGCAGCTCCCCGTGCCTGATGAATGTGCCGCACTGCGCGCGTGGCACGCCAGGATGCAAGAACGTCCTAGTGTCCAAACATGGCGCGCGATGGTCGAGCGTGGCGTTGCGTAGCACGGATCACAAAGAAAAAACCCGACGCTTAAAGTCGGGTTTTTTCTTGGAGTACGACGGCAAGTCCGACGTGCTTATCGGTTACTCGACTTGCGACAGCTTGGCGTCGTCGCAACCGGCAGCACGGCACTCGCGCTCGACAGCCTTGAGAATGACGATGCGCGCCTCGGTCTTCTCGTTGGCACAGTCCAGATAGAGCAGGCCATCGTTGGAGCAGGCGCTGTCACGATTTTTGATCCACTGGATTTGAGCGGCTTTCACCTTTTTCTTTTGATCCGGGTTCAGGGCACTCATCGTCTTCTTGTATTGATCGTTGATGTCCTGATCCGACTGAACCATTTTCAGCGACGCGCAATAGGTTCTGTCATAGGCGTTTCTAGGGTTATCGCAACTCATCGCGGATGCCGATGCGGATGCCATTGCCAGCAACGCCCCAACCAACAAAGACTTGATCACTGATTTTCTCTCCCTGAATGCCCTCTATCGATTAGAGGTCGCGGCGGGAATTTATCATGAGGGTTGTCGAACAATGAAGCGGATCCTATGCGACGCTGGCCCGCGGCCATTCGCCTTCGTCGAGCAAGGCCGCCAGGCTACGCTCGCCGAGTCCGAGGCCGACGCTCATGCCCAGGCCGGTATGCATCAGTACGGCACTGACCCCTGCGCCGGCTTGCAACACGCTGAACGGGCCGGGCCCGCGTGAACCGTATACGCCCTGCCAACGTTCCAGCACGTGCAGCTTGCCGCCCAGGGTGTGCTCGGCCAACGCCAGCATGATGTCGTCCACGCCCTCGGCATTGAACGGCGAGGCGTCGCTGCCGTAATCGTGGGAGTCGCCGATGATCAGCTCGCCATGGGGCGTCGGGCTGACCAGCAGGTGGATGCCGTGGGTTTCCAGTTCCGGCTGCTCGCGGCGGATCTGCGCGCGGATGGCCTCGGCTTCCGGCAGATCGGCGAAAGCGCCGTAATGCACGCAGCTGAGTCCAGTGAGCACCGCGTGTTGCAGGTCCAGTGGTTGTTGCAAGCGGGCGCGCAGCATCTGCAGGCGACACACCGAAGGCTTAAGCGCGGCCAACGGCTCGGCCAGCAAGGTCTGATAGTCGTGCCCGGAGCAGACCACGATGTGCTTGGCACTGAAACGCCCGGCGCTGGTCAGGGCGCTGCCTGGCTCGACGTCACGCACCAGGGTGGAAAAGTGGAACTGCACGCCCAGCGTGCGCAGGTAGTCGACGATCTGCGGCAGCGCCTCACGGGAATACAGCTGCTGGTCGTCGAGGCCGTGCAGGGCGGCGCGATGGTGGGCGAAACGGCCATCATATAGCCCGTCCAGCGCAGCACCGCGCAGCAACTCGACGCGGTAACCCTGCTCCCGGGCACGGCCGGCGCAGAACGCTTCGAGCAAGGCTTCTTCGGCTTCGCTGCGGGCGAACAGCAGCGAGCCTTGTTGCTTGAGCTGCAGGCCGGCGGCCTGGCCCAGCTCGGCCCATAGGCCGTGGGACTGACGGGCCAGGTCGAGCATCACGCCTGGCGCCTGCCCGGTGACCAGGGCCTGGCCGAAGTTGCGGATGGAGGCGCCGAGCGGCGTGTGGCTGCGCTCGAACACGCGCACCTTGAGGCCGCGCTTGGCGCCAGCCCAGGCATGGGCGAGGCCAAGCATGCCGGCGCCGACGATCAATAAATCGCAGTTGTGCTGGCTCATGAGGAAACTCCTGAAAGGAAGAAAACGGCCGCCAATGTAGTCGGCCAGGTCATTTGGCGACCGGCTCCGACTTGCCGTCGTAACGCTTGCGCCACTCGGCCAGGATCTTGTCGCGATTCTCCGAGGCCCAGGCGAAATCATTCTTGATCAGGCGTTGCTCGTAGTCGGCAGGCAGTTCCTGGAAGCGCTCGGCGATGCCCGGCTGGGCCAGCACGGCGAAGTTGGCCTTGTACAGGTCCATAGCCTCGCGACTGGCGGAAAAGTCGGCGAGCTTTTTCGCCGCGTCCAGTTGCTCGGTGCCCTTGATGATGGCGGTGGCCTCGATTTCCCAGCCCAAACCCTCCTTCGGCAACACGATGTCCAGCGGTGCACCCTTGCGCTTGAGCTGCACAGCCGGGTACTCGAAGGAAATGCCGATGGGGAACTCGCCGGCGGCGGCCAGCTTGCAGGGCTTGGAACCGGAATGGGTGTACTGCCCGATGTTCTGGTGCAGCTTGTCCATGTAGGCCCAGCCCTGCGGCTCGCCGAAAGTTTGCAGCCAGGCGCTGACGTCCAGGTAACCGGTGCCGGACGAGGCCGGGTTGGGCATGACGATCTTGTTCTTGTACACCGGGTTGGCCAGGTCTTCCCACTTGGTCGGCTTGGGCAGGCCCTGCTTCTCGGCCTCGATGGTGTTGAAGCAGATGGTCGCGGCCCACACGTCCATGCCCACCCAGGCCGGCGGGTTGGCGGCATCGCGATAATTGGCGCCGATCTTGTCCAGGTTGGCCGGGGCGTAGGCTTCGAGCATGCCTTGCTGCTTGAGCACCGCCAGGCTGGAGCCGGCCAGGCCCCAGACCACGTCGGCCTGCGGGCGATCCTTCTCGGCCAGCAGCTTGGCGGTGACGATACCGGTGGAATCGCGTACCCACTTGATCTCGATATCCGGGTGCAGCTTCTCAAAGGCGGTTTTATAGGCGGCCAGTTGTTCCACTTCGAGGGCGGTGTACACGGTCAGCTCGGTATTGGCCTGGGCCTGCAGGGCGCAAGCGGCGAGCAGGCCGGCAGCCAGAGCGGTACGTTTGAACATGGAGTGACTCCTGGTGGTGGGGCTATGCGGTTGGCGTTGGTTGTCGGGTTCAGCAGGCCTGCGGGCTCTCGCCCCGGGCCAGGCGGGCGTTGATCGCGTCGATCACCGTCGGCAGCTCGGCCAGGGTGTCGATCAGGTAGTGCGGCCGGCTCGGTGCGAACAGCGCGTCGATGCGCGTGCGTTCGGCTGCGCGCTGGGCGGGCGTCAGGGCCTGGTATTGCGCCCAGTCGAGGCCGAGGAAATTGCCGGAGAAGCGCAGCGCCACGGTCCACATGCCGGCGCTGCGGCCTTCGAGAATGCCCGGCTCGGTGTCGTCGACCTTGACGCAGGCGGCGACATCGTCGAGACCCAGGGCGATCACGTTGGCCAGCGCCTGGGCCGGGCTCGGCCGACCTTTCGGCACCTCGTCGGTGGCGACCACATGATCCGGGCTGTAGCCATTGGCGGCGGCCAGTTCGACCACTTTGTCCATCACCTGCCTGGGGTAGCCGGAGCAACTGCCGAGCTTGAGACCGCGCTCACGCAGGGCGGCGATGCACGCCAGCGCACCGGGAATCAACGCCGAATGCTCGCCGACCTTGGCGATCTGCAAGGGCATGAAGCGCTCATAAATCGCCGTCACATCTTCATCGCTCGGCAGGCGGCCGAAGCGGCGCTGGTAGCGCTCGGCAATCGTCGGCAGGTTGCACAGGGTGCGAATGTGGTCCCACTTGCCCATGCCCATCGGCCCACGGGCCTCGTCCAGGCTGATCTCGATGTCGAAACTGGCGAAGGCCTCGACGAAGATGCGGGTCGGCGCGAAGGAGCCGAAATCGACCACGGTGCCGGCCCAGTCGAGAATGGCGGCGTGCAGGCGGTCGGGGTGTTGGTAGTGCATGGCAGTCTCCAGGGTAATCAATGGCCGGCGGTTGCGCGCCAGGCCTGAGCCCGACGCAGCAAGCCGCGCGAGGCTCCCGCCAGCAGCAGCGACACGGCAGCCGAGGTGAGCAGAATCAGGGTGGACATGGCGGCGGCGCCGCCGACGTTGCCGGCGTCGTCCATGTTCAGCACGGCGATGGCGGCGAGCAGGCTGTCCGGGCTGTAGAGGAAGATCACCGCCGACACCGTGGTCATCGCCGAGACGAACAGGTAACGCAGGATGTCGAGCAACGTCGGCAGGCAGATCGGTAGGGTGACGCGCAGGAAGTGGCGCAGCAGCGGCACCTTCAGCGACAGCGCGGCGGCCTCGAACTCGCCATCCAGCTGGCGCAGGGCGGCGCTGGCGGTCAACTGCGCGGTGGTCAGGAAGTGCGCGATGGTGCACGCCACCAACAGGGTCAGGCTGCCGTACAGACCGTGCAACGGATTGCCCGGCAGGTTGAAGAAAAAGACGTAGCCCAGGCCCAGCACCAGCCCTGGCACCGCCATCGGCACAAAGCTGAGCAGGCGCAGGGCCTGGGTCAGCGGGCTCTGCCGGGTCTTCTCCAGCAAGTAGGCGCCGGTGAAGGTCAGCAGGCTGCCGAACACGGCCGTGCAGCCGGCCAGCAACAGGCTGTTGCGGTACACCTGCCAGCCGCCGGGCAGTTCGGAGAAGGCGTAGTGGTGCAGCGACAGCGACAAATCGTAGGGCCAGAACTTGACCAGCGACGAGTACACCGCCATGCCGAACACCCCGAGCAGCGCCGTGCAAATCAGCAGCACCACGGCGAGGAAGGCCAGGTCGCGATGGCGCGAGGGTTGCGGGTGATAAACCTGGGCGCGGCCGCTCATGGCCTCGCGCTGACGGCGGCGTAGCCACAGGTCGACGGCGAAACTGAACAGCGCCGGCAACAGCAGGACCATGCCGATCAGCGCGCCGCGGCCGAACTGCTGCTGCCCGACCACCGCCTTGTACGCCTCCAGCGCCAGCACCTGATAATCGCCGCCGACCACCACCGGCACGCCGAAATCGGTGATGCACAAGGTGAACACCAGGCAGAAGGCGGCAAACACGCCTTGGCGGCTGCCCGGCCAAGTGATGCTGCGAAAGGCCCGCCACGGTGAAGCGCCCATGCTCGAGGCGGCGTCGAACAGGCGCGCATCGGCCAGGGCCAGGGCTGAAAGCAGCACCATCAGCGCATGGGGAAAGGTGTAGATGGCTTCGCCGATGACGATGCCCCAAAAGCCATAGATATTGTCCGTGAGCAGGTGCCGAAGCACGCCCTGGTTGCCGAACAGGTAGATCAGCGCGATGCCCGGCAGTATCGACGGTGCCAGCAGCGGCAGCAGGGAAATGCCGCGCCACAGGCCTTTGGCCGGTACGCAGGTGCGCTGCAACGCATAGGCAAAGGCGTAGGCCAGCGGCACGACGATAGCGGCCACGGTCAGCGAAACCGTCAGGCTGTTGCCCAGCAGCCAGCGGAAGTTGGCGCTGCCGAACAACTCGGCCGCCGCGGTCAGACCACCGCCCTGCCCCGGCTCGCTGGCGAAGCCGCGCCAAAGCATGGCCAGCAACGGCAACAGCACGGCGAGGACCAGCAGCACCAGCAGCAACCACTGGCCACCGTGAACGAATAGACGGTCGGACAGGTCGGCCGGCATGCGCCGCGCGCGGGCCTGGGGCTTGCTCAGCAACACCTGTTCCATCAGACAAACACCTGCAAGCTGCGCGGCGGCAGGGCCACCCAAATGTCCGGGGCGGCCAGGCGCGGCATGGCTTCCGGCGCCAGCTCGGCCAGCAGGGTGTGACCCGGCAGGGCGTCCAGCTCGAAACTCAGGCGGCAGCGATTGCCGAGGAAGGTGATCTCGCGCATCTGTGCACTGAACAGATTGTCTTCGTGCATCGGCGGATTGATCACCACCGCTTCGGGGCGGCAGAACAAACGGCCGCGCTCAGCCGGCCGCACCCCGTGCAGACGCAGGTTCAGCGCGCCGACCCGGGCATGTTCGCCGTCGCGCTCGTAAGGCAGCCAGTTGCCCTGGCCAACAAACTCGGCGACGAAGGGCGTGGCCGGTGCGCGATAGATCTCCTGGGGCGTGGCGTACTGCTCAACCCGACCGTGGTTGATCACCGCGATGCGGTCGGCCATGAGCATGGCCTCGTCCTGGTTGTGGGTGACCATCACGGTGGTGATGCCCAGGCTCTTCTGTAACCGGCGCAGCTCGCCGCACAGATGTTCGCGCACGCGAGCGTCGAGGGCCGACATCGGTTCGTCCAACAGCAGCAACTTGGGCGCCGGCGCCAGGGCGCGGGCCAGGGCCACACGCTGTTGCTGACCGCCGGAGAGCTGGCCGGGGTATTTCTGCTCGCTGCCATTGAGACCCACCAGCTCGAGCATCTCGGCGACCCGCCCACGGATCGTCTCGCGGCTGTTGCCGGCCAGGCCGTAACCGATGTTCTGCGCCACCGTGAGGTTGGGAAACAACGCGTAGGATTGGAACAGGATGCCGTAGTCGCGGGCCTGCGGTGGCAGCGTGGAGACATCCCGATCGCCAAAGAAGATCTTGCCGCCATCCTGGCGCTCCAGCCCGGCGATGCAGCGCAGCAGCGTGGTCTTGCCGCAGCCCGAGGGGCCGAGCAGGCACACCAGCTCACCGGTAGAGACGTCCAGCGACACGCCATCCAGCGCCTGAAAGGCACCGAAGGCCTTGTGGATGTCGCGCAGTTGCAAGCTGACCGTAGCCATGGCGGAACCTCGTCGGTGGAATACGAGGTTCATCTTGGACACGGGGTGCTAAGGCTTTATGGCAATTGGGCAAAAGCTGCCGATAGTGGTATCGGTGGATTTATGAGTGCTTTCACCCAAAAGGCGAGCGCAAGGCACCCTACGAGGTGCTCGCGGCTTCCCGCGCCAACGCCAGAAAGACCGCCGGCAGGCGCGCGTTGCGGCGCTCCTTGAGGCAGTAGAGGTATTCGGCAATCAGCGGCGCCCCTTCCAGCTCGATCACCCGCAACTCGGTACTGGTCGGCACTTCGTGGCGGGCGATGATGCTGATGCCGATATTGCGCAGCACCGCTTCGCGGATCGACTCGCGGCTGCCAATCTCCAACAACGAGCCGAGCGCCACACCGGCGTCGCGCAGCAACTGCTCGGTGAGCACGCGAGTGGTCGAACCTTTCTCGCGCATCAAGAGGCAGTGCCCGGCCAGGGCCGCGAGCGGCACACGCTCCCGCGCGGCCAGTGGATGACTGCGGTGTACGGCCAACACCAGTGGATCGTGGCCCAACAACAGGCGAGTCAGTCGCGGGTCCTCGACCAGCAGCGAGGAAGCGGCAAGGTCGACGCGGTAGTCCTCCAGCGCTTCGATCACCTGCTGCGAGTTGCCGATCTCCAGCGTCACCTCACACTGCGGCAGTTGCTCGCGGAAGCGCCGCACCAGGTCGAGCATGTAATAAGGCGCAGTGGCGCCGATGCGCAGGGCGCCCTGTACCTGACCGCAGTTGCGCAAGAAGAACTCGATGTCCGCCTCCTGCTGCAGCAACTGCTGCACCATGGGCAGCAGGCGCACGCCTTCATCGCTCAGGGTCAGACGCCGACCTCCCCGGTAGAACAGCTCGACGCCGTACTGCCCTTCAAGGTTGCGGATCTGCGTGGTGACTGTGGGCTGGCTGAGGCCGAGCTTCTTCGCCGCCTGGGTGATGCTGCCCAGGCGGGCGACCATGTGGAAGGATTTCAGCTCGGCGAAGGACATGATGAATACGGCTCTCGGTGCGTGAGCAAACGTTACAGCTTGGACGTGACAGGACGTCAGTAAAACATGACGGGCAGATCGACTTGCAGCGTTTTGTGATGCGTTACAACAACGTCAGGTGCCATAGCGAAAACCGGCCCTCTGGCTCCGAATTCCAAGGCAAAACGCAGCCTTGTTTATTCCGCCACCCCCACCCTTCCATCAAGCTACGAATCCTTGCGCCATTGCCTACAACTACGCCAGAATCCGCCCGCTTGTGCGCCTTGACCATGGGTTCTATTGTTTTCCTGCCACTGCCCATCAGTGGTCGGGTTTAGTAGCCCGAGGTATTTAGTAAGGTGCAAGGCTCCTATCAGTCAGGTATTTCCATGCCTGTATTTGATGGCGGTTGTGCGCAGGGCGCCCTCGGGCGCGCCGGCTTGCTAAGTCCCCGGTCTACTAACCTGCGTACAGCTGCCACCCCTTGTTTAGTAGCTAGAGGGTTGCGGCATCACTTACAGGACTTAGTACATGTTCAAGCCTACCCCGAATCCGCCAGAGGCGGACCACGCTACCCCGCGAACCAAATCCAAAGCCAAGAAACACGACGAAGCCACCAATCGCGCCTTGGATTATTACCTGCGACCAAAACCGGAAAAGTCCGAAGAGGCGTCCCAACCGGACCAGCTCTTCACCGTCGCAAAAAACGCCGACAACGAATCCCTCCTCGCCAACCTCAGCGAAACCCTGGCGGCAGCTGATGCGATGGTCAGCAACCTGGCCTTCGACTTGGAAGGCCAGCGGCGCCATATCCTCCTAGGCATTCAGCAGTTGATTGAATTGAGTTCGTTGCTGGCGAATCGAGTGTTGGATAACGTTGATCCGCGATAGCGGGTAAATAGCAAAACCCGACACGTTGCGTCGGGTTTGCTTTATTAGTCTGACGGACAACACTCTATCGTCGCATGGTAGCGCAAGTGATCTAACGAGGACTGTAGAATTCGAGAGATTGTGCGGATCGAAAAGTGGATGTCCATATTTGATAATTTCCGCACAATCGGATGTATATTGAGTATCAAAAGCGCTCAATTAATCAAGCGTTCTCTCGTAGGAGCTTCTTCTCTATTTCAAGCCTTACTGATTTCAGGATTAAATTAATTTTATCCTCTACGGTGTCGTCCGATAAACTCCTTGCTTGGTTAAATTCTCTCCACATGTTTATTGATTTTTCTGAGAATTCCCAAGAAGAACTTTCAATAGGTCTCGTTTTGCAAAGGTATAGATAGTTGCTGATTGTATTCGCGCAAACATTTTCAAATTGAAACGCTTCACTTAACCTGGTGTCAAAAATCTTTCCCCATATAGCAGAGCTTTCAAGAGAGATGGCTTCTAGATCCGCTCTTGCTGCTTTCATTTTTGAAAGAGCATATTCATAAATATTTTTTTAATAATCGTTTTGCTCGTGCACCCAATGCTCGGACTCGTTTTGTCTTGAAGCAGAGTCTGCAAACTGCCATAAGTCCACTAACTCAATACGGTATCTTTGTATAATCACGGCCATCTTTCGCGCTAACTCGTGATCAGAGGCTGCACCAATTTCTATTTTCCAGCGATTCAGACCTATTATCGCTAATGCCACCGCTACAACAGTTGCAGCGGATCCAAGAATTTCAAAAAAATCATGCACATTAGAAATGACAAAAAAATTGTTTGGTCTAATATTTGCACCCCATATTGCTCCTGAAATGAACAACAAAAAACAGCACGTCCATATTAATTTGTCGTTATGCATTTTCATTCCTTCAAAAGACCCGGATCTAAACGGGTTAAGAGCTCTAGTCGTTACAAGCTTCACTGCAGTTCGGATGAGGGGATCAAAAAATATCTTCTCCACTCAATAAAATTCTCGTTAATAAATTCTCAAGCGCACTTAACGCGATAACCAATTACTAACCAGCTTTTTTGCCATTTCCGCGTCCACTAAGTGCGCGGAATGAGGCCTCGCGCGAATGATAGCCCGCAGTTCATCCGGTATAATGCAGTCGAATGTGAAAGCTACCTTAATGCCGTGACCTAAATTCAGCTCTCGTTTCATAGCCGTCACGACATTGAAGCACCCCATGCAAATATGCCCGGTTGATTTCCAAGCTGGACTATACGAGCTTGGCAAGTGGGTATGGAAACTAATTTTTCCTTTGGTATAATTGATAACTTCAAATTTTGAGCGCCCACATATAGGGCATCGCCACGTGTCCACAAGTGCTGCCCACATTCGAGCGCATCCCGGCAGCGACTGTATAATAGCTAAGAAATTTAAAGGCGGTTTACCACCTGCACGCTGTCTTTCCGTGCGCCAACGGCTGTAGTTTGCGGAGTGTTTAACAGTGTTTTTCGCCATTTCACGAGCGAGCGCTTCGCCACTAACCAATTCCAGTCCGTTATATCTCTGGAATCCATTCGAGAGAGTAGGCACAGGAATTGTTTCGCCTTGATATCCTTCGTACCAATAATCTTGTAGCACCGCTGCTTTAGCCACTTCGTACACTAAGTTCATCCGCGCAACGTAAGCCGGGCGAACAAGATCCCAAAGCTCTAAAACTTTCGTTTCATCTATACTATGCGGGGTGTGCTCGCGAACGATAATGAAGTGACGAATTTGTCCGATGGAGAACGATTGCCACTCGACTTTACGCCCCGTATTCGAGATCACCTTCTTTGCAGCAGCATCGGCATTATTACAATCCTCGCAAATCAAAACCGGAGGATAAGCTGAAAACGCTGGTGCCATTCGCTCAACTAGTGCCAACCCAGTGCTTGTAGGTTTGTCGGTACCGCTCACAACAAATACTTTATTGAAGGCAGCCTTCAGTGCATCAGCCATATGATCGTGATGCTCGACTAGTTTCGCTAGTATTTGCCCTTTACCGCCAACTCTGGAGATCTCGAACTTTCCTCGATCACAGCAAGGACACTTCCAATACTGTGCGGTTTCAACCCAATTTCTATTCATCTCGAATAGGTCAATTCCATGACATGCTCGGATCTTTCTCGACAACGGCGATTCGACTCCATCAAGCGAATCTATCGAGCTATCAGTGATCCCTTCAATTGCCAATCTTAGGGCAATATCCCTTCTTTCTTGAATGACTTCTGAAGAGAGCTCATTCTGCTTGGCCCATACCGCCAAGGCATATTTAGGCCCCTGAATTAGATTTGTTTTGTCTTCCGATATTCCTTCATAGTCCGCCACAAAAAACTCCTGTCGACATTTATCCGAAATTCTTGCACCCGGCTTAATGTCCGTACACCTTAAACTGCGATAAGTCGTAATTTGAAACACACCCGACAGACCCTGTTCATCAACATGCTCTGCGCCTTGTCCAAAAAGGCTAAAAAATACGCAGAACGGGCAACCCATTCATGAAAAAAAGAGAGCAACGGGCCTATAGTCTCCTTTCCTATTGAACGAAAGCGAGTTCCCAGGCCACTTTCAATCGAAATTTTGAGCATAAAAAAACGGGCCTGCATTCCCACGCAGCCCGTTTTTTCATCACCTAATCAGCTCAAAACGCCGGCAAAACCGCCCCTTTGTACTTCTCAAGAATAAAAGCCTTCACTTCCGGCGTATGCAGCGCCGCCACCAGCTTCTTCATCGCCTCGCTGTCCTTGTCATCCGGACGGGCCACCAAGATGTTCACATAAGGCGAGTCGTTACCTTCGATCACCAACGCATCCTTGGAAGGATCAAGCTTGGCCTCCAACGCATAGTTGGTATTGATCAACGCCAGATCCACCTGGGTCAGCACCCGCGGAATGGTCGCCGCTTCCAGCTCACGGAATTTCAGATCCTTTGGATTCTCGGTGATGTCCTTGGTGGTGGACAGGATGTTGCCCGAGTCCTTCAACTTGATCACCCCAGCCTTCGCCAGCAACAACAGCGCACGGCCGCCGTTGGTGGCGTCGTTCGGGATCACCACGTTGGCGCCGCCCGGCAGTTCGGTCAGTGCCTTGTACTTGCTGGAATACGCGCCCAGGGGTTCCAGGTGCACACCGGCCACGCTCACCAGGTTCGTGCCCTTGGCCTTGTTGAACTCATCCAGGTACGGCTGGTGCTGGAAGAAGTTGGCGTCCAGGCGCTTTTCCGCCACCTGTACGTTGGGCTGGATGTAGTCGGTGAAGACTTTGACCTTGAGGTCCACGCCTTCCTTCGCCAAGGCCGGTTTAACGAACTCGAGGATTTCCGCGTGCGGCACCGGCGTGGCCGCGACGGTCAGGGTGTCGGCGGCGTGGGCGGAAAACGCTGCGGCGGCAGCGAAGGCAACCAGTAGTTTTTTCATTCAGCTAACTCCTTTTGGGGCGCCTGCTCTCGGCGCCTGCCAGCGAATGGCCGGCTCATGTTTATTGGCCCGAGGCCTTATTTTCTAGAGAAATGCACAACCAGTTTGTCGCCCACGGTCTGTAGGACTTGCACCAGCACCAGCAGCAACACCACCGTGACCACCATAACGTCGGTCTGGAAACGCTGGTAGCCGAAGCGGATCGCCAGATCGCCCAGACCACCGGCGCCGACTACACCGGCCATGGCCGTGTAGGACACCAGCGTAATCGCTGTCACCGTAATCGCGGCAAAAATGCCCGGGCGGGCTTCTGGCAGCAAGGCGTTAACGATGATCTGCCTTGTGGTCGCGCCCATGGCTTGGGTGGCTTCGATGATGCCGCGATCCACTTCGCGCAGGGCGGTTTCCACCAGGCGGGCGAAGAACGGTGTCGCGCCGACCACCAGTGGTGGGATCGCGCCGGCCACGCCCAAGGAGGTGCCGGTGATCAACACCGTGAACGGAATCATCACGATCAACAGGATGATGAACGGCAGCGAACGCAGGATGTTCACGATCAGCGACAGCAGCGCATAAACGCCGCGGGCTTCGAGCAACTGGCGCGGGCTGCACAGGAACAGCAGCACGCCCAGGGGCAAGCCGAGCAGCACGGTGAACAGCAGCGAGCCGAACAGCATCAGGAAGGTGTCGCCGGTGGCCAGCCAGATTTCCAGCCAGTCGACGTTTGCAAAAAATTCCATCAGCGCAGCACCTCCATGTGGACATCGGCCGCGGTGAAGCGGGCAAACGCCGCCTCCATGTCACCGCCGGTGATGGCGAGGGTCAGTTGCCCGTAGGGGGTGTCTTTGATGCGGTCGATGCGACCGGCCAGGATGCTGTAGTCCACACCGGTTTCCCGGGCGACGGTGCCGAGCAATGGCGCGTAGGTCGCGTCGCCTTGGAACGTGAGACGCACGATGCGTCCTGGGACGTGGGCGAAATCGTCGCGCTGTTCGCTTTCGTCGATCTGCTCGTCTTCCTGGACGAAACGCTTGGTGGTCGGGTGCTTCGGATGCAGGAACACCTCGGCCACCGGGCCTTGCTCGACGATCACGCCGGCGTCCATCACGGCCACTTGGTCGCAAACGCGGCGGATCACGTCCATTTCATGGGTGATCAGCACGATGGTCAGCTTCAGCTCGCGGTTGATCTCTGCCAGCAGTTGCAGCACCGAGGCGGTGGTCTGCGGGTCGAGGGCGCTGGTGGCCTCGTCGCACAGCAGGATCTTGGGTTTGGTCGCCAGGGCGCGGGCGATGCCGACGCGCTGCTTCTGGCCGCCGGACAGCTGCGCCGGGTATTTGCGGGCGTGGTCGGACAGCCCTACCCGCGCCAGCAACTCGGCGACGCGGCGGTCGATGTCACTACGGGACAACTCGCCGGCCAGGGTCAGCGGCAGTGCCACGTTGTCGGCCACGGTCTTGGACGCCAGCAGGTTGAAGTGCTGGAAGATCATCCCGACTTGCTGGCGGAAGCGGCGCAGGCCGCTGGCGTCCAGGGCGGTGACTTCTTCGCCGTCGACAATGATCTTGCCGCCCGTGGAATCTTCCAGGCGATTGATCAGGCGCAGCAGGGTACTTTTTCCTGCACCGGAATGGCCAATCAGGCCGAAGACCTGACCGTTCTCAATCGTCAGACTGGTCGGATGCAGGGCGGGGATATCCCTACCGGCAACCCGGTAGGTTTTATGGACGTTTTGAAACTCGATCACGTAGCGAACCTTGTGGGGCGCGTTGGAAAAGGATCAGCGGTTAGCCGGGCGCGCATTTTAGCCTGTCCGTATAGAGGTTCTTAGCATTTATTTGCGATCGGACCAGTCATTTGGCAATAACGCGATCAAAGGCCATAAAAAAGGAACACAGCCAAACGGCATGGGTCACTCATTAAGCCACTCCAAATGCCCGGGTCCTGCACCTGCGGCATCGAACTCAAGAGTCCTGGCCACAGCGAGGAACGCAAAGAGGAGTCATGCCTGATGAGTATCAACAAGCCCACGGTCGACAAGAGCCAGCTGGCCGGGACCGACACCCTGGACCGCGGTAACACCAACGCCAAGCTCGAAAGCCTGGAACAGTTTCGCTCCGACGCCACCGAGCAGGCGCTGCGCACCAACCAGGGCGTGAAGATCGCCGATAACCAGAACACCTTGCGCGCCGGCCCACGCGGGCCCTCGTTGCTGGAAGATTTCATCATGCGTGAGAAAATCACGCACTTTGACCATGAGCGCATCCCGGAGCGCATCGTTCACGCCCGCGGCACCGGTGCCCATGGCTACTTTCAGGCCTATGAATCCCATGCGGCCCTGACCAAGGCTGGTTTCCTACAAGACCCGAGTAAAAAGACGCCAGTGTTCGTGCGCTTTTCCACCGTGCAAGGTCCACGGGGTTCCGGTGACACCGTGCGGGACGTGCGCGGCTTTGCAGTGAAGTTCTTCACCGACGAAGGCAACTTCGACCTGGTGGGCAACAACATGCCGGTGTTTTTCATTCAGGACGCGGTGAAGTTTCCAGACTTTGTCCACGCGGTAAAACCCGAGCCCCATAACGAAATTCCTACGGGCGGCTCGGCCCACGACACGTTCTGGGATTTCGTCTCGCTGGTGCCGGAATCGGCCCACATGGTGATCTGGGCGATGTCTGACCGGGCCATTCCAAAAAGCCTACGCACGATGCAGGGCTTTGGGGTGCACACCTTCCGTATGATCAATGCGGAAGGCCGCAGTAGCTTCGTCAAGTTTCATTGGCGACCCAAGGCCGGGACCTGTTCCCTGGTGTGGGACGAAGCCCAGAAACTCGCGGGCAAGGACACCGATTACCACCGTCGCGACCTGTGGGAATCCATTGAGATGGGCGACTACCCGGAATGGGAGTTCGGCGTGCAGATCGTTGCCGAGGAGGACGAGCACAAATTCGACTTCGACCTACTTGACCCGACCAAGATCATTCCCGAAGAACTTGTGCCTATCACCCCGTTGGGCAAGATGGTGCTGAACCGCAACCCGGACAACTTCTTCGCCGAAGTCGAGCAAATCGCCTTCTGCCCTGGGCACATCGTGCCGGGCATCGACTTTTCCAACGACCCGCTGCTGCAAGGCCGGCTGTTTTCCTACACCGATACGCAGATCAGCCGACTCGGCGGGCCGAACTTTCATGAGCTGCCAATCAACCGTGCGATTACGCCCGTGCACAACGGCCAGCGTGACGCGATGCACCGCACCACCATCGATAAGGGGCGTGCGTCCTACGAGCCGAACTCCATCGATGGCGGCTGGCCAAAAGAAACCCCGCCCGGCCCACAGGACGGCGGCTTCGAAAGTTACCCAGAGCGTATCGATGCCTACAAGATCCGCCAACGCAGCGATTCGTTCGCCGATCATTTCTCCCAGGCGCGGCTGTTCTACAAGAGCATGAGCCCCCACGAAAAAGAGCACATCATCGCCGCCTACAGCTTCGAGCTGGGCAAGGTCGAACGTGAGTTCATCCGGGCGCGGCAGGTCAATGAGATCCTGGCCAACATCGATTTGGAACTGGCCGGGCGGGTAGCGAAAAACCTCGGCTTGCCGGCACCGACCGCTGGAACTGTCGATGTTCCGACGCCATCGCTGGAGCAATCCCCGGCCTTGAGCCAGGCGAACCTGCTGTCCGGCGACATCAAGACGCGCAAAGTGGCGGTGTTGGTGGCCAACGGTGTCGATGGCGCAATCATCGATACGCTCAAGCAGGCTCTGGAGGCTGAGGGCGCCCACGCCAAAGTGCTAGGGCCGACTTCTGCGCCGGTCACCACGGCCGATGGGAAAACCCTGGCGGTGGATGCGTCCATGGAAGGCTTGCCGTCGATTGCCTTTGACGCGGTGTTCGTGCCCGGTGGCGCGGAGTCGATCAAGGCCTTGAGTCGCGACGGCGTGGCGTTGCATTACGTGTTGGAGGCCTACAAGCATTTGAAAGCCATCGGCCTTCATGGTGAGGCCCGGCAGTTGTTGGTGGATTTGAAGCTGGAGGTGGATTCGGGGTTGATCGAAGATGCGGATGCGAGCGGTTTTTCGCGGTTTTTCGCGGCGATTGCTCAGCATCGGGTTTGGGCGCGGGAGCCCAAGGCGAAGGCGGTTCCGGCTTGATGGCTGCCTGAAAGAAGCTTGTTGCTAGTAGGGACGCCTTCGCGAGCAGGCTCGCTCCCACATGAGATTTTGTGATCGACACAAAACCACTGTGGGAGCGAGCTTGCTCCGGGCGGCGTTCCGACGATGCTTTTAGGGCTTACGCGGTGTCAACACAACCTGCGCCGGCACACTGCGCAAAATCTGCTTTTGCAGTTTCAACTCAAACCCCGGATCCAGTTTCTTGACCCGCTTGCTCAGCAACGTCGCCAACCACGGATAATCATCGGTACGCGGCGCCTGGATGCTGACGTCGCACTGATAATTCACCACATCGGCGGCGATAGCGTCCAATTGCCGACGCATTTGCTGGATATCGGCTATGTTGAGCGCAACGGTAGTGCTGGGTGCGCTCGGGTCGATCACCTTGGCGACCGGTTTGGCTTCGGCGGCCTTGAGGTCGGCCTCGGCTTTTTCCAGGTCAGCCTTGCGGGCTTCGGCGATGGCGCTGTTGACCTCGCCAGTGAGCGCTGGGGCCTTGGGCATCAACGCTCGGGCACGGCTCAGGGCGGTGGCGGCGGCGTTGACATCGCCTTTTTGCAGGTCGATCTGGCTGCGGCGCAGGTACGCCTCGGCCAATTGCCGCTGGTAGGGTTCCAGCGTCGGGTCTTCGGGCGACTGGGCTTGCAAGGCGGCCAACTGGCCTTCAGCGGTGGCCAGCTCATTGCTGGCCAGGCTTTGTTCGAGCTGCGCGATGGCCGGGCCCCGCGTATCGGGGGCCTGGGTGACCGGCGGAGTACTCTGGCACGCGCCCAGCAGCAGGGAAAATGCGACAAGGAGCAGATAACGGGAGGCGAACGGCTTCATTCCTGCGACTCTCTATTTGCGCAAAAAGCGAGCAAGTCTACACCCCTCGACGGGGCAGGACAAAACTCAGCAGAAACAACGCAGCGGCGCTGACCACGATCGACGGGCCGGCCGGGGTGTCCTTGAACCAGGAAAGGGCCAGGCCGCCGCACACCGCGAGCATGCCCAGCAGGCTCGCACCCAAGGCCATTTGCTCGGGCGAGCGGGCGTGACGCTGTGCCGCAGCCGCCGGAATGATCAGCAATGACGTAATCAGCAACACACCGACAATCTTCATCGCCACGGCGATGACCACCGCAATCAACAGCATCAGCGCCAAGCGCAGGCTGACCACCGGCAAACCCTCGACCCGCGCCAGTTCTTCATGGACGGTGACCGCCAGCAACGGTCGCCACAGCGCCACCAGCAGCAGCAACACCGCCGCGCTGCCGCCCAGGATCCAGGCAAGGTCCGTCGGACTGATCGCCAGCAGGTCGCCAAACAGATAGGCCATCAGGTCGATCCGCACGTCGCGCATGAAGCTCAGCACCACCAGCCCGAGGGACAACGTGCTCGGCGCGAGGATGCCCAGCAGCGTGTCGGACGCCAGTGGCTGGCGCTGTTGCAGGGTGACCAGCACCACCGCCAGCAACAGGCAGCCAACGGTCACCGCGATGGCCGGGCTGACATCCAGCAGAAACCCCAGGGCCACGCCCAGCAGTGCCGCGTGGGACAAGGTGTCGCCAAAATAGGCCATGCGCCGCCAGACCACGAACGAACCCAGCGGACCGGCGACCAGGGCGAGTGCCAAGCCTGCGAGCAGGGCGTACAACAGAAAATCAGCCATGCTTGCAGCCGTCTCCATGAACATGTTTGGAAGCAGAAGGGGCGCTGACCACCGAGCCATGTAGGTCGTGGGCGTGGTCATGGTGGTGGTGATAAATCGCCAGGCTTTGTGCGTTCTTTCCGAACAACTCGACGAAGGCCGGATCGCCGCTGACCTGCTCGGGGTGCCCGGAGCAGCAGACGTGGCGGTTGAGGCAGACCACCTGGTCGGTGGTGCTCATCACCAGGTGCAAATCGTGGGAGACCATCAGCACGCCGCAGCCATGGCGGTCGCGCAGGCGGGTGATCAGGCTGTACAGCTCGGCCTGCCCTGCCACGTCGACGCCTTGCACCGGCTCATCGAGCACCAACAATTCGGGTTCGCGCAGCAAGGCGCGGGCCAGCAGCACGCGTTGCATCTCGCCACCGGACACACTTTGCACCGGGCTGTCGATCACCTGTTCGGCGCCGACCTCGTTGAGCGCAGCCAAGGCCCGGGCGCGGTCCACCCCAGGCACCAGGCGCAGGAAACGCAGCACCGACAGTGGCAGCGTCGGGTCGACGTGGAGTTTTTGCGGCATGTAGCCGACGCGCAACCTGGGCTTGCGCCAGACACTGCCACTGTCGGGCTTGAGCAAACCCAGCACGGCGCGCACCAGGGTGGTCTTGCCGGCGCCGTTGGGGCCGATCAAGGTCACGATCTGCCCCGGCTCGACGCTCAGGTGAATGTTGTCCAGCACGTTCTGCCCGGCGAACGTCACGGCCACCTGCTCGAGGCGGATCAGCGCGTTGCTCATCAGGCCCCCTGGCAGCCGGAGCAGAGGCCGACGACTTCGACGGTCTGGGTGTCGACGACGAAGCCGACTTCCCTGGCGCTGGCGACGATGGCATCGCTGATGGATTTCTGTTCCAGCTCGATGGCGGCGTGGCATTCGCGGCAAATCAGGAATTGGCCTTGGTGGGCGTGCTCCGGATGGTTGCAGCCGACGAAGGCGTTGAGCGACGAAATCCGATGCACCAGGCCGTTTTCCAAGAGGAAGTCCAGCGCCCGATAGACGGTTGGCGGCGCGGCGCGGCGGCCGTCCTGCTCGCTGAGCACCGCGAGGATGTCGTAGGCGCCCAGTGGCTTATGGCTTTGCCAGACCAATTCCAGGACGCGCCGCCGCAGGGCGGTCAGGCGCAACCCTTGGCGCGCGCAGATGGCGTCGGCCTCGGACAGCGCGCTGTGCACGCAGTGGGAGTGATCGTGGGGACGACTGGCAAGGGGTGTAATAGGCATGGGCAGCGACGAGTTTAGTGAGAGACGTTATTATGTTACCCGTTCTCGCCTCTACGAGTGGTCATCGTGTCCCGATTTTTTTCGCTCTTTGTCGCTTTTGTCGCAAGTTTTCTACTGATCGGCCCGGCCCAGGCCGACGTCAAGGTCCTCACCAGCATCAAGCCGCTGCAACTGATCGCCGCCGCCGTGCAGGACGGCGTGGCCGTTCCGGAAGTGTTGCTGCCCCCGGGGGCTTCGCCGCATCACTACGCGTTGCGGCCCTCCGATGTACGCAAGGTGCAGTCGGTGGACCTGCTGTACTGGATTGGGCCGGACATGGAAGGTTTCCTACCGCGCGTGTTGAACGGTCGTACCCTGCCCTCCGTTGCGGTGCAGGAGCTGCCCGGGCTCAAGTTGCGTCACTTCGCCCAGGACAGCGCGTCCCACGAGGATCATGACCATGATGAAGGCGACGATCACGATCACGACCATCGCCCCGGCACCGTGGACGCCCACCTGTGGCTGTCGCCGCACAATGCGCGGGTGATCGCCGCCAGGATGGCGGCTGACCTGAGCGCGGCGGATCCAGCGAATGCGGCCCGCTATCAAAACAACCTCAAGGGCTTCAACCAGCGCCTCGATGCCTTGGACACGCGCCTCAAGACGCGCCTGGCCGGGGTTGCGGGCAAGCCGTACTTCGTCTTCCACGAGGCGTTCGATTATTTCGAAGACAACTACGGCCTCAAGCACGCCGGGGTGTTCGCCGTGGCCGCCGAAGTCCAGCCCGGCGCCCAGCACGTGGCGGCGATGCGCACGCGCTTACAGGCGGTGGGCAAGACCTGCGTCTTCAGCGAACCGCCCCTGCGCCCGCGCCTGGCCGAAACCCTGGTGGCCGGGTTGCCGGTGAAGCTGGCGGAGCTGGATGCACTGGGCGGCTATACCCCGGCGACGGCGCAGGGGTATGAGCAGTTGTTGGAAAAGTTGGGGAATGATTTGGCGGGGTGCCTGGAGGCGTTATAACCCCACTGCTCTTGTGGCGAGGGAGCTTGCTCCCGCTGGGCCGCGAAGCGGCCCTAAAAATCTTGCGGTCGCTGCGCAACCGAGCGGGAGCAAGCTCCCTCGCCACAAAGGCATTCAGATCCACTAGGTGTCAGAGGGCGAACGGCAACACCGTATGAACCGTCTGCCGCTGCGCCAAGCGCTGCTGGAACTCCTTTGGGTCATGGATCAACACATCCTGCCCGGCAAACGATTCGGCGGCGATCAACCGCGACAACCAGAACCGCACGCATGCCACGCGCAACAGGGTCGGCCATAGCTCGGCCTCGGCAGCCGTGAACGGCCGCAACGCTGCATAAGCACCCAGCAACGCCCGGGCCCGGGCGCCATCGAGCACGCCGTCGTCATCCGAGCACCAGTCATTCAGGGCGATGGCGACGTCATACAGCATCGGCCCGGAGCAGGCGTTATAGAAGTCGATCAACCCGGTCAGGTGCGTGCCTTCGAACATCGCATTGTCGCGGAACAGATCGGCGTGGATGTTGGCCCGGGGCAGCGCCAGGATGCCGACCTTCTTCAACGAAATTTCTTCCAGCGCAGCCTCCAGCAGCTGACGCGGTTCGGCGTCGAGGTGCGAAAGCAGTTTGCCGCCCTCCTCCTCCATCCAGTCCAGGCCGCGATCGGTCTTGCGCTTGATCATGTTGCCTTTGGTCGCCAGGTGCAGATGGGCGAGCAATTCGCCGACCTGGGCGCAATGCTGGGCGTTGGCCTGCTTGATGTGCTTGCCGGCCAGGCGCGGTTGCAGCAGCGCCGGTTTGCCCGCCAGCTCCCGCAGCGCGACGCCGTCGGTGGTGCGCAAGGCGTAAGGCACCGGCAGGTTGGCGTCGTGCAGCACGTCCAGCAGTTCGATGAAGAACGGCATTTCCTGCACCGGGCCGCGCTCTACCAGGGTCAGGACGAACTCGCCCTGCTCCAGGCTGATAAAGAAATTGGTGTTTTCGCTGCCAGCGGCGATCCCCTGGAAATCAAGCAAGCGGCCGAGCCCGTAAGGGGCGAGAAAGGTTTCCAGCTCGGGCCGAGCCAGGGGCGTGAACACAGACATGGTTAAACTGCCAGTACGGGCGCCCTTCAGCGGGCGCCGGTTGAAGTCGCGAGCGGTATTACCACTCAAAGATTTTCCACGAAGGGATCAGCATATCCGGCTGGTCCGAGCGGATGAAGTTTGCATCAGTGCCGTCGGCGCGTACCAGGAAATAAGGCTTGCCGTTCTTGGGCGTGACCTTGATCGCGTACAAAAAGCCGTTTTGCCGATATTCCTGAATGGTTTTATCGCCTTCGGTGCGGATGGTGACATCCGGGTCCGCCGAGGGCGCGTCATCCGCCGCCATGACGGCCAGCGGGGTGAATGCAAACAAGCCAGCCAGTAACAGGCGATTTAGTGTACGCATGATAACCTTGTCCCTTTGTCGTCAACGGTCCCGCTATTCTAGCCCCGGACCCGCCGAAAAGGTTGATCCTGCTCATGAGCCAAGCCCCCCTCGTCCTGGTGGACGGTTCTTCTTATCTGTACCGCGCCTTTCATGCGCTGCCACCGCTGACCACGTCCAAAGGCCTGCCGACCGGTGCGGTCAAGGGCGTGCTGAACATGCTCAAGAGCCTGCGCAAGCAGTATCCGGACAGTCCGTTCGCCGTGGTGTTCGACGCCAAGGGTGGGACGTTTCGCGATGCGCTGTACGCCGAATACAAGGCCAACCGCCCGAGCATGCCCGACGACATGCGCGTGCAGATCGAACCGCTGCACGCCAGCGTCAAGGCCCTGGGCTTCCCGTTGCTGTGCGTGGACAACGTCGAGGCCGATGACGTGATCGGCACCCTGGCCCGCAGCAGCGCGGCGGCCGACCGTCCGGTGGTGATCTCCACCGGCGACAAGGACATGGCGCAGTTGGTCGACGGGCACATTACCTTGGTCAATACCATGACCGGTAGCGCCCTGGATGTGGCTGGCGTGAAGGAGAAGTTTGGCGTCGCTCCGGAGCAGATCATCGATTACCTGGCGTTGATGGGCGATTCGTCCGACAACATCCCGGGCGTCCCGGGTATCGGACCGAAGACCGCTTCCGGCCTGCTGGTGGGCGTCAACGGCGGCCTGACCGAGCTGTACGCGCAACTGGACATCGTCGCCACCTTGCCGATCCGTGGCGCCAAGACCCTCGCCGCCAAGCTCGAAGAACACAAGGAAATGGCATTCCTGTCCTACGAACTGGCGACCATCAAGACCGACGTGCCATTGGATGTCGGCCTTGACGACCTGCAAATGGGCACGCCCGACCACGAGAAACTGGCCGAGCTGTATACGTTGCTGGAGTTCAAGAGCTGGTTCGAAGAAAACCAGCGGGACGCCAAGCGTGCCGGCCAGGAGATCGTCGAAGTGGCCGACGAACAGCCCGGCGCTGCCGAGGCCAAGTACGAGGTCATCCTCGACCAGGCGCGCTTTGACGCGTGGCTGGCGAAACTGGAAAAAGCGCCGCTGTTTGCCTTTGTCACCGAAACCAACGGCGGCGATGCCCAGCATTCGCAACTCGTTGGCCTGTCGTTCGCCGTGGCCCCGTTCGAGGCGGCCTACATCCCGCTGACCCATTCCTACATGGGCGTGCCGGAGCAACTGGACCGCGACACAGTGCTCAAGGCGCTCAAGCCGCTGCTGGAAAACCCGGACAAGCTCAAGGTTGGCCAGCACGCCAAGTTCGAAACCAACATCCTGGCCAACTGCGCCATTGGCGGTGACCAGAACAACGGCATCCTGGTCCAGGGCATCGCCTTTGACACCATGCTGGAATCCTACGTGCTGGACTCCACTGCGACCCGTCACGACATGGACAGCCTGGCGCTCAAATACCTGGGCCAAAGCAAGACCGATTTCCAGGACATCGCCGGCAAAGGGGTCAAGCAACTGACCTTCGACCAGATTTCCCTGGAACTGGCCGGCCCTTACGCCGCCGAAGACGCCGACGTGACTTTCCGCCTGCACCAGGCCTTGCAGGAAAAGCTGGCCGCCACGCCAAGCCTGGGCCCGGTGCTCAACGACATCGAAATGCCGCTGATGCCGGTCCTGGCGCGCATCGAGCGCCAGGGCGCGCTGGTGGATGCCAACCTGCTGGGCGTACAAAGTGTCGAGTTGGGCGAGAAGTTGGTGGCGCTGGAGCGTGAGGCGTTTGCCATCGCCGGTGAGGAATTCAACCTCGGTTCGCCGAAGCAATTGGGCGTGATCCTGTACGAAAAGCTCGGCTTGCCGGTGCTCAGCAAAACCGCCAAGGGCCAGGCTTCCACCGCCGAAGCGGTGCTCGCCGAACTGGCGGAGCAGGATTACCCGCTGCCCAAGGTGCTGATGCAGTACCGCTCCCTGAGCAAGCTCAAGAGCACCTACACCGATCGCTTGCCGGAACAGATCAACAGCCGCACCGGCCGCGTCCATACCAATTACCAGCAAGCCGTCGCCGCGACCGGGCGCTTGTCGTCCATCGACCCGAACTTGCAGAACATTCCGATTCGGACCGCCGAAGGCCGGCGCATCCGCCAGGCGTTCGTTGCGCCGAAAGGCTACAAGCTGCTGGCGGCGGACTATTCGCAGATCGAACTGCGGATCATGGCGCACCTGGCCAAGGATGAAGGGTTGCTCCACGCCTTTCGCAATGACCTGGACGTGCACCGGGCCACGGCGGCCGAGGTGTTCGGCGTCGACCTGGAAGCCGTCACCCACGACCAACGCCGCAGCGCCAAGGCGATCAACTTCGGCTTGATCTACGGCATGAGCGCGTTCGGCCTGGCCAAGCAGATTGGCGTCGATCGCAAGCAGTCCCAGGCCTACATCGACCGCTACTTCGCCCGCTACCCGGGTGTGTTGGCCTACATGGAGCGCACCCGCGCCCAGGCGGCCGAGCAAGGTTTCGTCGAAACCATTTTCGGTCGTCGCCTATACCTGCCAGACATCAACGCGAAAAACCCGGCCCTGCGCAAAGGCGCCGAGCGCACCGCCATCAACGCGCCGATGCAAGGCACGGCGGCTGACATCATCAAGAAAGCCATGGTTGCCGTGGATGGCTGGCTGACGGCGTCAGGGCTGGATGCGAAAGTCATCCTGCAGGTCCACGACGAACTGGTGCTGGAAGTGCGTGAAGACTTGGTCGACCAGGTTCGCGAAGAGATCCGCCAGCACATGAGCGCCGCCGCTAAGTTGGACGTGCCGCTGCTGGTGGAAGTGGGCGTGGGCAATAACTGGGACGAGGCGCACTGATTCCCACGTCCTGAGGCCTAGGGCTCTTGTGGCCAGGGAGCTTGCTCCCGCTCGGCTGCGCAGCAGTCGCAAACCGGGCGATGCAGTCCGCCTGGAAAAATGCAGGGGCCTGCTGCGCAGGCCAGCGGGAGCAAGCTCCCTCGCCACAGGGAGTCACCGCAATGCCAGCGATGGCTTCGTTAGCTCGGAAAATTCCTACGGTTATTTCCAAAAAAAATCTGAACTAAACCCGTGAATCGCCACTCAGAGATTCTGAATGGCTGGTGAAGCCCTTCAATGCTCCTATGTTGTGTTAAGTGTTGGCAGATATCTGGACCCCGCCCTAGCGGTCCGGAACTTGGACCCCGAACTTCCCCCTCCCCATAAGAAGTCCGGGGTTTTTTTTGCCTGCGATTTGGCTTATTCGGCCTCTTCGCTGCCCTTGTCCGCCAATTCCATCCAGTCCGCCAGCACGGTATAGGCTTCTTCCAAGCCCATGCGCTTGGGTGCCGAGAACAGTTGGATGGTGATCGCGTCGCCCCAGCCCTTGCGAATGTCCGACTGCACTTTGAGCAAGGTATTTTTCGCCGCGCCGTAGGTGAGCTTGTCGGCCTTGGTCAGCAGGATGTGCATCGGCATGCCGCTGGCGACCGCCCAATCGAGCATCAACAGGTCGAAGTCGGTCATCGGATGGCGAATATCCATCATCAGAATCAGACCTTTCAAACTCTCGCGGCTGCCCAGGTAGGCTTCCAAGTGACGCTGCCAGTGTTGCTTGAGCGGGATCGGTACCTTGGCGTAGCCGTAGCCGGGCAGGTCGACCAAACGCCGTTCATCGTCTAGCTTGAAGAAGTTCAAGAGCTGCGTGCGACCCGGGGTTTTCGAGGTGCGTGCCAGGCTCGCATGGGTCAAGGTGTTCAGCGCGCTGGATTTGCCGGCGTTGGAACGGCCGGCAAACGCCACTTCGAAGCCTTCGTCGTCTGGGCATTGATCGACTTTGGCGGCGCTGAGCATGAAGGTGGACTGTTGGCACAGGCCGAGGATAGGGTTCTTCAGTTGCATGGGATTTCCGATGTGGGCGGCGTCGGGAATGGACGCGGCAAGCTGTGTCGTTTCCGTTTCAGTGACGCCAGTATATAATGCCGCAGATTTTGTGTGCGCTTTGTCCCAGCGTAGGATGAAGCTCACGGGAGCGACCGACCGAAATTGCGCATTAGAACGCAGCTCGTTCCCAACCCTGAAAAGGTCGTTTTATGACGAAATGGCTGCTAGCTGCCGGTGTCTTGATGCCGCTTTACAGCGCTCAGGCTACACAGGATCCGGAAGCTGTGTACAACCGTGTTTGTGGTGCCTGTCATTCCGGCCAACTCCCCATGGCGCCCCGCAAGGGCGATCAGGAAGCTTGGACGCCGAGGTTGGCGAAAGGTATGGAGACGCTGGTGCAACACGTGACCCAGGGTTTCAAGGCGATGCCGCCGCGTGGTTTGTGCATGGACTGCAGTGCCGAGGATTACCGAGCCATCATCCAGTGGATGAGCGAGTGAACCCGGTCCATAACTCTTTAACCCTTAGCCGTAGTTGGATTAGCTGATGAACAAACTGATCGTGAGTCTGCTGTTGACCTTGGGGATATCCGGCGTAGCCCACGCCGCTGGCGATGCCAAGGCCGGTGAGGCGAAAGTGGCCGTATGCGGGGCCTGCCACGGCCCGGATGGCAATAGCATGGCGCCCAACTTTCCGAAACTGGCGGGCCAGGGCGAGCGCTACTTGACCAAGCAGCTGAAGGAAATCAAGGACGGCAAGCGTGTCGTGCTGGAAATGACCGGCCTGCTGACCAACCTGAGCGATCAGGACCTGGAGGACATCGCAGCCTACTTCGCCAGCCAGAAGGGCAGCGTCGGCGCCGCCGATCCAAAACTCGTGGCTCGCGGTGAAGCGCTGTTCCGCGGCGGCAACCTGGAAAAAGGCCTGCCAGCCTGCACTGGCTGCCATTCCCCTGACGGCAAGGGCAACGCCGCTGCCGGTTTCCCACACTTGGGCGGCCAGCATGCCCAGTACATCACCAAGCAATTGACCGATTTCCGCAAGGAAGAAGGCGGTCGTGCCAACGACGGTGACGCAATGACCATGCGCACCATTGCCCGCAAGCTGAGCGACGAAGATATCGCGGCAGTTTCCAGCTACATCCAGGGCCTGCACTAAGGCCGTTGCGAGGGGATACACCTCTTGCAACGTTAACGCTCGATTAATCTGTCGATGCGAGCATCAAAAGGGTGGCTTTGGCCGCCCTTTTTTGTGGCCGCTGCCGTTACACTAGAGAACTTGAACCCGCCACGGTCTGTCTTAGAAACAGGCCTTGCCAGGCCCCCTCATTGTCCAGGAGTAAAGCATGCGTAATCTGATCATCAGCGCCGCGCTCGTCGCCGCCAGCCTGTTCGGCGTGACTGCCCAAGCGGCTGAAAAGCCCGCCGCCCCCTATGTCGAACTGGCCAACCCCGTTCCGGTGGCAGCGCCTGGCAAGATCGAAGTCGTGGAGCTGTTCTGGTACGGCTGCCCGCATTGCTACGCATTCGAACCGGTGATCAACCCATGGGCTGAAAAACTGCCTTCGGACGTCAATTTCGTCCGCATTCCCGCCATGTTCGGTGGCCCATGGGACGCCCACGGCCAGATGTTCCTGACCCTCGAAGCCATGGGCGTCGAGCACAAGGTTCACGCTGCGGTATTCAACGCGATCCAGAAAGAAGGCAAGAAGCTGGTCAAGAAAGATGAGATGGCGGACTTCCTCGCCACCCAGGGCGTCGATAAGGACAAGTTCCTCGCCACCTTCGACTCCTTTGCCATCCAGGGCCAGATCAAGAAAGCCCGCGAGCTGGCGAAGAAATACGAAATCACCGGCGTACCGACCATGGTCGTCAACGGCAAGTACCGCTTTGACATCGGCTCTGCCGGCGGTGCCGAACAAGCCCTGCAACTGGCCGACCAGTTGATTGCCAAAGAGCGAGCGGCCACCAAGGCTGTCGCCAACTAAGCGCGGCCCACGCCCATGGCCCGCTGGAGTACCGAACGCATCGTTGGCCTGCATGAACCACGGGTCAACGAGCATCATGTCACGTCCACGGGCCTGCCTGGCGACAGCCGCTTGCGGCTGCTCAGCTTCAATATCCAGGTGGGCATCAGCACCGAGCGCTACCGGCATTACCTGACCCGCGGCTGGCAACATTTGCTGCCGCACACCGGGCGTGCCGGCAACCTGCAGAAAATCGGCGACCTGCTCAAGGACTTCGACCTGGTGGCGCTGCAAGAGGCCGACGGCGGGAGCTTGAGGTCAGGCTACGTCAATCAGGTGGAACACCTGGCCCAACTGGGCGCTTTTCCCTACTGGTACCAGCAACTCAATCGCAACCTCGGACGCCTCGGCCAGCACAGCAATGGCGTGTTGAGTCGCCTGCGTCCGTGGGCGATCGAAGATCATCCGCTGCCGGGCCCCAAGGGGCGCGGGGCGATCCTGGCGCGTTTCGGCGAAGGTCCGGAGGCGCTGATCGTGGTCATGATGCACCTGGCCCTCGGGGCGCGTACCCGGACAATGCAACTGGCCTACATTCGCGAGCTGATCGGCGGCTACAAACATCAGATCCTGATGGGCGACATGAACACTCACGCCACCGACTTGCTGCAGACCTCGCCCTTGCGCGATCTCGGTTTGCTCGCCCCGCAACTGGAAGCAACATTCCCCAGCTGGCGCCCCCAGCGCTGCCTGGACCATATTCTATTGAGCCCGACCCTGACCCTCGAACGCGTCGAGGTGCTGGCCCAACCCATTTCCGATCACCTGCCGGTCGCGGTAGAAATTCGTTTGCCGGGTTCGCTCACGGCCGATGCATTCCCTGCGCTGAGTACTGCCCTCGCGGATCCGAATGAATGAGCGACGACGCCGAACGCTGGAGAGAGAAATACCTCAAGAGCATCGAACAGCAGGAAAAGCTCGAGCGCCGCTGGGATGCTCGGCTCGACTTGCTGCGTCGTGGCCTGGTGCGCAGCACCCTGGCCGCCGAGGGCACTGACCGGGCTGTCGATCAATGCATGAAAGAGATGCGCGAGGTAGTGCGCACCGATGACATGGATGCCGGCCTCGCTGCCCTGCTGCCGCGCCTGGAGAAAGCCGTACTCGATTCCGAGCAACGCCGCGAAACCCGGGTCGAGCAGACGAGCGCTGCGTTGACGGCCCTGGTCGCCCAGTTGCAGAGGCTGCCGTTGCCCAAAGAAGTCAGCCGGCCGCTGAAGAAGTTTGCCAAGCAACTGGAGGACCGAGCCGGCCAGGCCCGGGAGATTCCGCTGCTGCTCAGCGAACTGAGCGGTTTGCAAGGCAAGGCCCTGAGCGCCTTGGACGCCCCTGTCGAACCGAATCGACCCGGCCTGCTGCAACGGCTGTTTGGCGGCCAAGGCCATGAGGAAGCGACGCCGCAGCCCCACGAGCCTGCCCAGGCCAGCGTGGCGTCTGCGCCAGAAACGACTCTGCCGGTAGCCGTTGAGCCGGCAGATGATGCAGCCTCCGTCGCACCAGGGCCAGCACCGCAGCCATTGGTCGCGGAGCAAGCAGCCGAGGCGACGCCCGAACCGGTCGGCCCGGTTGCGCCGCAGACCCAAGTCGCGCCGGCGCCCACTCCGACACCTGTCGCCGAAGTGATTCAGCCAACCAGCGAGCCGGACGAAGCAACCGAGCCCGCCCCGTCGCAAACACCGGTCGCCCACGAGCTCCCGGTAGCAGCGTCCAGCCCGGAGAATCCCGACGAACTGATGCCCGAGGAGGAGCCTCAGGCCCTTCCCGCCTCCTCGTCGCCGCCAACAGAAGTCGAGCCCGACGACCCCCTGGCCGCAGCCGATATCGTAGACGCCCAGTACGCCCTGCCCGACTCGCCGGAGCCGTCCTACAGCTCGGTCGCCAAACACATTGAAGACACCTTGTTGGGCCTGTTGGGCGACCTGACCTTGCCCGAACGCCATCGCCCACAAGCCGAAGCCATGCGTGAGCGGCTTCGAAATGGGCTGAATTGGTACGAACTGCTACCGATCCTCGATGATCTGGCGGTATTGATGCTGGCCATCACCGACACCGGCCAGCATGAGTTCGAAGCGTACTTGCAGCGCCTCAATGATCGGCTGGAGTCCTTCCAGAGCAGCCTGCAAGCCGCCAGTGAAGACCACGCCGACAACCTGTCGGCCTCCCGGCAAATGGACACCCAGATTCGCGAACAGGTGGACGGGCTGCAAAGCAGCGTGCAACAAGCCGATGACCTGGAAGGCCTCAAGCAGGTGCTGGAGAATCATCTTGAAGGCTTGCTCGGCACGATGGACCAACACCGTCAACAACGGGATCAGCGCGAGCAGGAAGTCTCGACGCGCCTGAAAAGCCTGGCCGATCGTGTCGCGCTGATGGAGCAGGATGCCCAGGTCGTGCGGGAAAATCTCGAAGAGCAACGGCAAAAAGCGCTGGTCGATCCGCTCACCGGCTTGCCCAACCGTGCTGCCTGGTCCGAGCGGCTGGAACATGAAGTCGGCCAGTGGCAGCAACACGGCAACAGCTTGCTGCTGGCCATGCTGGACCTCGATCATTTCAAGCGCATCAATGACAACTATGGCCATCTGGCCGGCGACCGGGTGTTGAAACTGATCGCTTCGGTCCTGCGCAAGCGTCTGCGTGGCAGCGATTTCATCGCGCGTTTCGGTGGCGAAGAGTTTGTCCTGCTGGTGCCGGATACGCCCCTGGCCGCTGGCGCCAAGCTGGCCGAGGCGCTGCGCCTGGCCATCGAAGCTTGCCCATTCCATTTCAAGGGCGAGCCGGTGACCGTGACGGTATCGGTGGGCATGACGGCCTTCAAGCCGGGCGAACACAGCGATTCAGTGCTTAAAAGAGCCGATCAGGCGCTCTACCGGGCGAAAAATGCCGGGCGCAACCGCGTGGAGCTGGGCTGAGGGCTAATTGTTCCAATTTGTTTATTATCGTCCCGCGCACCGGATCATCGCGGGGCGATACGTTACACTGTTGCATTACTTCCAGCGCGTAATGCCTTCCGCCATGAAATTTCTTTCGCTCATCGTTGCTTTCATTGTCCTGGCCGGCTGCACCAGCGGCCCGCGGTTCGACACCAGTCGCCCTTCCGTCAACCATGACAACCGCATCCAATTCGTGGTGGTGCATTACACCTCGGCCTCCCTGGAACGTTCCCTGGCCCTTCTGACCCATGGCGAAGTCAGTGCCCATTACCTGATTGGCGACGATAAAGACGCAACCATCTACAAGTTGGTGGATGAAAGCCGACGGGCCTGGCACGCCGGGGAAAGTGAATGGGAAGGTCGGACCTGGCTCAATTCCAGTTCCATTGGCATCGAAATCGTCAATCCAGGTTTCATCGACACGCCCACCGGGCGTCTCTGGTATCCCTACAGCGAAGCCCAGGTCCAGGCCTTGACCGTGTTGCTCAAGGACATCCTGAAGCGCAACGGGCTCAACCCGCGCAGCATCATCGGCCACAGCGACATCGCGCCCCTGCGCAAGCTTGATCCAGGCCCGCTGTTTCCATGGAAGCGCCTGGCACAGGCGGGCTTGGGAATATGGCCGGACGAGCAGGCAGTCGCGCGCCAGCAGGTACTCTTCGCCGCGCAGCTACCGTCCGCCAGTTGGTTCCAGGCCGAACTGGCCCGCCTGGGCTACCCAACGCCCCAGACCGGCGAATGGGACGTGGCCACCCAACAGGTGCTGGCCGCCTTCCAGATGCACTACCGTCCGACCCGATTCGACGGCACACCGGACGCGCAAAGCGCGGCGATTCTGCAGGTGCTCAACCAGACAAAATAATGACGCCCGTCCGACGAATCGGGCCAAATCCAAATCAGAGGCTATAACTCATTGGTAACTTTCGGATTACCGATGATGACGGCTGCCCGCGAAAACCTACAGAGCTGGCTCCATCGCCCCCTTTTCCTGGCGATGATAGCGGCTGCCCTGAGTACCGTCCTGCTGCTGGCGGGCAGTCTGTTCGTGGTGGTGCAGCAGATCCAGCAGCGTGAAAGCGACCAGATGAATGCCCAGGGCGAGCGCTTCCTGCTCCGGCTGGAACAGCTCTTCGGGCAACTGCGTGAAAGCCTCGACGACCTGCAAAACCAGCCCTTGCGCGGCTGCGACGATGACATGATCGCGACCTTGCGCGAGGTCAGCTTCAACTACCGTTTCGTTTATGAAGCGGTGTACATCGACGGCAGCGGCGTTTGTACCAATCGCCCGCGCCCGAGTGGATTGTCGGTGACCCGCCCGCCCGACCTCCGGGGCCCGACCTACAGTTATTGGCTCAATACCACCACCGAACCCGATGAAGACCGCGCGGCGTTGATGCTAGGGCGCGGCAATTTCCGCGTCGCGACCTCCCGTGGACATTTGGCCGACGTGGTCGACCTGCCACCCGGCAGCAGTCTTCTAGTGGTCCTGGATCATGGCGAGCGGGCCATTCCCGTGTTGGGCACCCAACAACGCTGGCCGCCCGCGGAGCCTTGGCCACCGAAAAGCCAAAATGCCTTGCAGGTAACGCAGACCCGGCTGATCTATCGGATGCCCACCGACAGCCCGGAATATCAGCTAGTGCTGATTGCCCAGCGCAACGGTTTCAAGGTTCCGCCCTATGCTTGGTGGATGTTGCCCATCAGCCTGGTGCTGGGCCTGGGGATTGGTTTCCAGGTGTATCTCCTGGCACGCCACCGCCAGTCCATGGATGCCGAACTGCACGGGGCCATTCGGCGCGGTGAACTACAGGTGTTGTACCAGCCGATTTTCGACCTCGACAGCCGCAACTGCGTTGGCGCCGAAGCCTTGCTGCGCTGGCGACGACCGGACGGCACCCTGACCAGCCCGGACTTGTTTATCCCGATGGCCGAAAACACCGGGCAGATCCGCCAGATCACCGATTTCGTGCTGCAGCGGCTGTTCGACCAACTGGGCCAGCTGTTGCGGGCCAATCCGCAGCTGTATATCTCGGTGAACCTGGCGGCCTGCGACGTGATGGTGCCGCGCATTGGCGAAGTCATCGCTCGCCTGCTGGCGTTGCATCGGGTTTCGGCGAACCAGATAGCTTTCGAAGTGACCGAGCGCGGGCTGATCGATGTGTTGGTCGCCCGGGATAACCTGCAATCGCTGCGTGATGTCGGGCACCAGGTGCTGATCGACGATTTTGGCACCGGCTATTGCAGCCTGGCCTACCTGCAGACCCTGCCGGTGGACTGCCTGAAAATCGACAAGGCTTTCATCGACGCCCTGGGCCACGATGCCGCCAGCAGCGGCGTGGCCCCGCACATCATTCGCATGGCCCACGCCCTGGAACTCAAGGTGATCGCCGAAGGCATCGAGCATGAAGCCCAAGCCTCCTATTTGAGCAGCGAAGGGGTGAGGTTCGGCCAGGGCTGGCTGTTCGCCCATGCTCTTAGCGCGGTGCAGCTCATTGAGTTGATTACCCGCGGCCGACGCCTGCGCGGACGTCGCCTTGATGATGAAGCCTAAGCCGTGAGTCAGACCGTCAGCGCCATGTAGAACTGCGTGCCCTGCCCCGGCCTTGAATACACGCCCATGCGTCCGCCGTGGAGCTGGACGATCTCCTTGCACAGGGCCAGGCCGAGACCGGCGCCACCCTTCTTGCGTCCGACCTGGACGAAAGGCTCGAAGATCCGTCCCTGTTGGCCGTAGGCAATGCCTTCACCGTTGTCTTCGACGCTGATGATCACCCGCTCGCCATGGCGCCGGGCCTGCAAGCGGATCTGGCCGTCTTCGCCGGTGTGGCGCATGGCGTTGTCGATCAGGTTGTCGAGCACGCGATCCAGTTGCCCGGCGTCGGCGTGCAACCGTGGCAGCGGACCCTGGATGGCCACGAGCAGCTCGATACCCTTGGCGTGGGCCTGTTCGGCGAACCGCAACCGGGCATCCTCCAGCAGGTCGTCGATGGAACAAGGCGCCAGGGTCAGCTTTTGCAGGCCGTTCTGGTAGCGAGAAAAATTCAGCAGGTCATTGATCAGTTGCATCAGCCGCTGCATTTCTTCCGTGACGGTGTTAAGCAGGTCCGCCTCGCGGGACTCCAGCGGGAAGTGCAGGCGTTCCTGCAACAGGCCGAATGCCATGTGCATGCCCGTCACCGGCGTGCGCAACTCGTGGGAGGCACGCAGGACGAACTCGCTGCGCACCCGTTCGAAGGCGCGCTGTTCGGTGACGTCATGCAGCACCATGACCGCGCCGAGGATGTGGCCCTGGGTATGACTGACCGGCGTGAGGCTGTAGGTCAGCACCCGCGATTCGCCGTCGACCTCGATGCTCAGGTCTTCCGGTGCGCGCTCCAGGGTTCCACCGCGCAATACCAGGTGCAATTCTTCATCCAGTTCCAAGCGTCCCAAGGCCTCGCCCAGCCCTTGGCCCAGGCGCGCCTCATCCCAGCCCAATTGGCGCTGGGCCACCGGGTTGAGGTGTTCCAACCGGCCTTGGCGGTCGATCATCAGCAAGCCGTCGTCGATGCTGTCGAGCACGGCTTGCAAACGTTGCTGGCCGGCGAGCAGTTCATCGACATTGGTGGCTTGGTGTTCGCGCAGTGCCTGGGCCATGACCCCGAAACGACGGGTCAGCAGATTCAACTCGGCGGCGGAAGAAATGGGCAGCGTGACCTCGAAATTGCCCTGGCCGATGTCATCCGCCGCCGCGGCCAGCGCCTCGATCGGCGCGCCGAAACGCCGGGCAATGCCGTGGGCCGTAATAAAGCCGATGACCAGCACCGCCAGCCCCACCAGGCCCAGCAGCCCGGAAATCCACATCGCACGTTTCCGGGCGCGGTCCTGGGTTTCACTGATGTTGGTCAAGGCCTCGCGATAACCCTCGATCAACCCGTTACGCAGCACGTTGAATTTCTCGGTGAGCGCCTTGATACCGGTGAGCTGGCTCGCCTGCTGGCGAGACGCGGTGAAAGCCTCGAGAAACTCGACATAGTCGGCCTTGGCCCGGCTGAAGCTGACCGCTGCATCGTCCAGTTTCCGTTCGTGGGCAATCCCCTCGTCGATCAACGCCAGGTATTGCTGCTTGGACGCCTCTAGCGCAGCCAGGTTGGGCTTGTCGTCGAGCATGATCATCAACTGATCGCCCAGGGTCTGGCGCAACTTGAGGCCCAGGTCCAGCAGGATGAAGTTGTCGCGTACCGATTGTTCCTGGGTGTTGGCCATCTGCATCACGCTGACCAGGCCAAGCACCAGCCCCAGCAAGGCCACGGTGATCAGCGCCGAGATGCTGAGAAACAGTCGCGTGCGCAGCTTCATCGCCAGTTTCATAAGGTGTCGCTCACAGGTTGTACTGCTTGCGTTTGCGATACAGCGTGGAAGCATCGATACCCAGGGTCTTGGCCGCCTGGTCGAGGGTATCGGCCGTGGCCAGCACCGCGCCGATGTGGGCTTTTTCAAGTTCATCGAGGCTCAAAGCGGCACCGATGCGCGGCGCATTGTTGACCGGCTGCTCGGCCATGCCCAAGTGACTGATTTCGACTTTTTCCTGTGGGCAGATGATGCTGGCGCGCTCGACCACGTTGCGCAGTTCGCGGATGTTGCCGGGCCAGCGATAGCCTAGCAGCGCTTCGCGCGCCTCGTCGCTGAAGCCCCGGGCCGGGCGCGCGTATTCCTTGACGAAGCGGGCCAGGAAGCGATCGGCCAGGGTCAGGATGTCTTCGGCGCGCTCACGCAGCGGCGGCAGGTGCAGGGTGATGACGTTCAGGCGATACAGCAGGTCTTCGCGAAAACGCCCGTCGCGCACCATGTCTTCGAGGTTGAGGTTGGTGGCGGCGAGAATTCGCACATCGGCGCGGCGAGTGACCGGATCCCCTACCCGCTCATATTCCTTGTCTTGGATAAATCGCAACAACTTGGGTTGCAAAGTCAGCGGAAAATCGCCGATCTCGTCGAGAAACAGTGTGCCGCCGTCGGCCTGGTTGACCCGGCCCAAGGTACTTTCGCTGGCGCCGGTGAACGCCCCTCGGCTATGGCCAAACAACTCGCTTTCCATCAATTCGGCGGTCAGTGACGGGCAATTGATGGTGACGCAGGATTTCTTCGCGCGCTTGCTCCAACCGTGGATCGCTCGAGCCAGCTCGCCTTTACCGGTGCCGGATTCGCCGAGGATCAGGATGTTGGCGTCGGTGCTGGCCACTTGGCGCGCGGTCTCCAGCACGACTTTCATCGCCGGACTGTGGGAGTCGAGGCCGTCCTTGGGTTTACGCACCTCGCCTTCCAAGGCTTCGAGCCTTGCCGACAGTTGGCGCACTTCCAGTTGCTTGGCGGTGGCCAGGCGCAGCTGATCCGGGCTGCAAGGCTTGACCAGGTAATCGGCGGCGCCAGCCTGGATGGCATCGACCGCGGTGTCGACGGCCGAGTGGGCGGTGACGATCACCACTCGCATCCACGGGGCTTGGATACGCATTTGTGCCAGGACATCCAAGCCGTTGTCTTCCCCCAGGCGCAGGTCGAGAAAACACAGGTCGAACACCTGGCGTTGCAGCAGTGCGTCGGCTTGGGCAGCGCTGTTGGCCGTGGCGACGGTATAGCCTTCGTCTTCCAGGCAGTAACGGAACGTACGCAGGATGGCGGACTCGTCGTCTACCAGCAGAATGCGGCCTTGGTGCTCAGTGGCGGATTCCATTTTTCCTACGCTCCTTTAATGAATGATGTTGGTTAGTGTCAGAAAAATCGGGCAAGTTGCATGGTCGATTCTGAGGGGATATTACCCACCGAGCGTGCCTCTGTGGATGTCTGACTCCTAAAAGCCTGATTTGAGTTCCTTTTTTTCTGCTTCCTACGGGTCGGACGGTTCGTATCGCTGATTCCGACGGTTGCGTCTGACAGGCAGTTCCAAAACAACCTGACGCGTTTTCTTTTTCCACTCGTGCAATACGCACGACAGGCGCGCGGGCCATCGTGCAGGATGCGTTCCCCGCGTTTTGTGGTGATTCCACAACATATTGATTTTAAAGAGATTTATCTGAACAAAATCCTGGCACGGCGGCTGCAATGCTCTGGTCAACGTTGGCGTATAAGCGCCTCAACCAGACACCACACCCGGGTGGGGAGGAATTTCAGGATGAATCGTCAAAGTGCCGCCCAATTTAAAAGCGCCGCCCAATTTCGACTCTCTTCTCTGCACCTCCAGCAGGGCTTGTGGGCTGCCCTGGCCCTGTTGGTCACGCTCGTGATTGGCCAGCAATGGTTGCTCTGGCAGGAGCGTCAGCAACCAGAAGCGCCGCAAGTTTCGATTCATCGCGCCCCACAAACCCACTTCAGCGCCGTCAGCAACCTCAAGGACGCTTCCTCTGCCATGCGCATGATGGATGTCGATCAGGTTCAGCCAATGACCGACATGCCGCGTGAAGAGCGCTGGGTGTTTTAACCCGATGTACCGGTCGTCCACTGCGCCGGAACCATCACCGCCAGACCCTCACTAAATAGAAAAGCGTAAGGAGAATCACCATGTTGAGCTGGGCAATTACCTTCCTGATCATTGCCATCATCGCCGCCGTACTGGGCTTCGGTGGTATCGCAGGCACCGCCACGGGCATCGCCAAGATTCTCTTTGTCGTGTTCCTGGTGATGTTCATTGCTTCCTTCTTCTTTGGCCGTCGTGGCCGAGGCTGACCATGAGCGTTTCATTCAAAGGACTGGCCGCCGCCCTGTTGCTGGGCGGCAGTGCCATGGCAATGGCTGCCAATGACGGACAGATGCGCGTCAACCAAGTGCTGCAGGCGGACCCGCAATACCGCGAGACTTGGCAGCACGTCGTGAAAAAAGAAGAACGCCTGCCGGAATGGGTGATGAACCTGACAGGCGATTCGGAACAGATGAATGCTGTCGAGGAAGACGGCGACAAGTACTTGGTGGGGCCGCTCTGTGAAGCCCAGGCGACGTGCCGCAACAAGCGTCTGATCGTTGCCTTCAGTTTCGACAAGGACGAGGCCTATGCCATGTTGGTGGAAGTCCCTGCGGGACTGCCGGCGGACAAGTCCCCAACCCGTCATGCCGATTACCGTTTCCTCGGTAATCCCAATGAAGGTATGCAAGAACTGTTGATGGAACAACTGAAGAAAGATCCGAACTGGTACTGATTCTGAAAACGGGAAAAGCAGCCCTGCTTTTCCCTGCTGCACAGCCCGAGGAGGGCCGGTGCATGACCAGGGGGCCGGGACGTTCTGACGGATGAGCGTCGGAGTGACCTACGGGCACAAGGGGTGCCTGCGAAAGGGCCGGGTCAGGTAAAAGCTGCGACGCAAGTTCGCAAAGCCCGCATGGCTTGGCGAACTTGCGTAGAGCTTCGTGTCGCACAATGCGTGAGCCAGAGCGATTGGGTTCTTCTGGCGTCATACGCCGGCCGCGATGCGGCATTTTGTCTCCTCCCGCCAATTTATTGCCCTTTCCTCGACCGTATATCGGAGAATGCCGAGATAAATTGTCTCGTGGGCTGCGCTTCGATGCGTTGCCATTTCATCGGTTTACCAACCCAGGCTGAATCAGCCCAGCTACGCTGAAATGGCCGCTCCACGGCACTTATGCCTGCATAAATGGCGCATTCGAACCGCTTGTTAGGCGGGTTTCGTTTGGAAAATCTCATGCCGATTCGGCATGGGGTAGGCGTTTACGGCATTAGACGATCCCCCCTGGCATCGCAATAGTTGCGCCTTTTTTCGCCTGCCAGTAAGCCGCTCGCGCGTGCTCGGGGTGACCTTATACGGGGGCAGGGGCGTGAATGTTTTTCGTCATCGACGAGCCGTTCGCGCCCCTGTCCGAGTCCAACTGAAGTAAGGGTAACGATATGAAGAAGGCACGACTAAGCCTCGCCTGGCAGATCCTCATCGGTCTGGTGCTAGGGATTGCATTGGGCGCGCTGCTCAACCATTTCAGTGCCGAGAAGGCCTGGTGGATCAGCAACGTGCTGCAACCGGCGGGCGATATCTTTATCCGTCTGATCAAGATGATCGTGATCCCGATCGTGATTTCCTCGCTGATCGTCGGCATCGCCGGGGTGGGTGATGCCAAGAAGCTCGGGCGTATCGGTCTCAAGACCATTCTTTACTTTGAAATCGTCACCACCATCGCCATCGTCGTCGGCCTGCTGTTGGCCAACTTCTTCCAACCGGGCAGTGGCATCGACATGAGCACCCTGGGTACGGTGGATATTTCCAAGTACCGGGCCACGGCGGCGGAAGTCCAGCATGAACATGCGTTCATCGAGACCATCCTCAACCTGATCCCGTCGAACATCTTTGCCGCCGTCGCCCGTGGCGAGATGCTGCCGATCATTTTCTTCTCCGTCTTGTTCGGCCTGGGCCTGTCCAGCCTGCAATCGGACCTGCGCGAGCCGCTGGTGAAAATGTTCCAGGGCGTGTCGGAAAGCATGTTCAAAGTCACCCACATGATCATGCAATACGCCCCGATCGGTGTGTTTGCCCTGATCGCGGTGACAGTCGCCAACTTCGGCTTCGCCTCCCTGCTGCCGTTGGCGAAACTGGTGATCCTGGTTTACGTCGCCATCGCCTTCTTCGCCTTCGTCGTGCTGGGCCTGATCGCCCGCCTGTTCGGCTTCTCGGTGCTCAAGCTGATGCGCATCTTCAAGGATGAGCTGGTGCTGGCCTACTCCACCGCCAGTTCCGAAACCGTGCTGCCGCGCGTGATCGAGAAGATGGAAGCCTACGGTGCGCCGAAAGCCATCTGCAGCTTCGTGGTGCCGACCGGTTATTCGTTCAACCTTGATGGCTCGACCCTGTACCAGAGCATCGCGGCGATTTTCATCGCCCAGCTGTACGGCATCGACCTGTCCATCAGCCAGCAATTGCTGCTGGTGCTGACGCTGATGGTCACGTCCAAGGGCATTGCCGGCGTGCCGGGCGTGTCGTTCGTGGTGCTGCTGGCCACCTTGGGCAGCGTGGGTATTCCGCTGGAAGGCCTGGCCTTCATCGCCGGTGTCGACCGCATCATGGACATGGCCCGTACTGCGCTGAACGTTATTGGCAACGCCCTGGCGGTGCTGGTCATCGCGCGTTGGGAAGGCATGTACGACGATGCCAAGGGGCAGCGCTACTGGAACTCCCTGCCGCACTGGCGCAGCAAGGAGCCGTTGCCGGCGGGGGAAACTTCCAGCAATTGATGCCTGCCTTGAGGCCGCCATCGCGAGCAGGCTCGCTCCCACACTGACGAGTGTTCCCTGTGGGAGCGAGCCTGCTCGCGATGGCGGCGGCACATTCAACATCAAGCCAACCAAACCCCGGAGCAATCCGGGGTTTGTCGTTTCTGCCAGCCCCGCTATCATTCGCGGCATCTTCCGAGGGACTTAACCGATGCTCAATGGCCTGTGGCTTGGCTTCTTTATCGTGGCAGCCGTGTCGGCGCTGGCGCAGTGGCTGATTGGCGGCAACGCCGGGATCTTCGCGGCCATGGTGGAAAGCATTTTCGCCATGGCCAAGCTGTCGGTGGAGGTGATGGTCCTGCTGTTCGGTACCTTGACCCTGTGGCTGGGCTTCCTGCGCATCGCCGAAAAGGCCGGGATCGTCGACTGGCTGGCCAAGGCCCTCGGCCCGCTGTTCTTGCGCTTGATGCCGGAAGTGCCCGCAGGCCATCCGGCGATCGGCCTGATCACCCTCAACTTCGCCGCCAATGGCCTGGGGCTGGACAACGCGGCCACCCCCATCGGCCTCAAGGCCATGCGCGCCCTGCAAGACCTCAACCCCAGCCCGACCATCGCCAGCAACGCGCAGATCCTGTTCCTGGTGCTCAATGCCTCGTCGCTGACCCTGCTGCCGGTGACCATCTTCATGTACCGCGCCCAGCAAGGCGCGCCGGATCCGACCCTGGTATTCCTGCCGATCCTGCTCGCCACCAGCGCCTCGACCCTGATGGGGCTGCTGTCCGTGGCGTTCATGCAACGCCTGCGCCTGTGGGACCCGGTGGTGCTGGCTTACCTGATTCCGGGTGCGCTGGTGCTGGGTGGTTTCATGGCGTTGTTGGCGACGCTCTCGGCCACGGCGCTGGCGGGGCTGTCATCGATCCTCGGCAACCTGACGCTGTTCGGCCTGATCATCCTGTTCCTGGTGGTGGGCTCACTGCGCAAGGTCAAGGTGTATGAAGCCTTTGTCGAAGGCGCCAAAGAAGGGTTCGACGTTGCCAAGAGCCTGCTGCCGTACCTGGTGGCCATGCTCTGCGCCGTCGGCGTGCTGCGGGCCTCGGGCGCGCTGGATTTCGGCTTGGACGGTATCCGCCACCTGGTGCAATGGGCCGGCCTGGACACGCGGTTCGTCGATGCCTTGCCGACTGCCATGGTCAAGCCGTTCTCTGGCAGCGCCGCCCGGGCCATGTTGATCGAGACCATGAAGACCTCCGGCGTGGACAGCTTCCCGGCCCTGGTGGCGGCGACCATCCAGGGCAGCACCGAGACCACGTTCTACGTGCTGGCAGTGTATTTCGGTGCCGTGGGCATCCAGCGGGCGCGCCATGCCGTGGGCTGCGCGTTGCTGGCGGAGTTCGCCGGAGTCGTGGCGGCGATTGGTGTGTGCTACTGGTTCTTTGGCTAAGCGGCGGGAGTGAGTTTGCTCGCGATAGCGGTGATTCAGCTGACAGCGCTGCTGGATGTGCCGCCGTCATCGCGAGCAAGCCCGGCTCCCACAGGGTCCAGAGCCGGACATAAATATTGGCTACACCTCAGAACCACTGTGGAAGCTGAGCTAGTGGGAGCAAGGCTTGCCCGCGATGCAAACACCTCGGTGTAGCGGATAGACCCAGGCGCTGCCATCGCGAGCAAGCCCGGCTCCCACAGGTCACCGCGAATCCCTGTGGGAGCGAGCTTGCTCGCGATAAGGTCCAAGGACCTTCAGTCCGTCACCTCGAAACGCAGCACGCCGATCATCTGGCCGTTTTCCGTGAGCACTCGCACTTGCCATTTGCCGGTCGAATTTTCCGGGAAGTTCTGCTTGTGGGTCCAGGCGCGATAGCCTTCCTTGCGCCCGCCATGGATGTCCAGGGCGATGCGGTCGACTTCTTTGCCGTTGAACTGCCAGACGTGATAAATCCGCTCGTCGAGCCCTCGCGGCGCATTGATGGCCGTGTAGGCGTACAGGCCATTGCCGCGGATCTGCGCCGCGCTGACCTGCTTGAGGCTGGCGCCCGGCGTGCGGTCCTCCAGTTGGGTGCTGATGGCCACTTCGGTCATCCACAGCGTGGCCGGTGGCACCCAGGAGCGCAGCATCCACCCAGCGGCCCCAATCCCCACGGTGATGCAGAGGATCGCCAGGGCGTTGCGCACGGTGCGGATCGGGAAGATCGAGGCCAGGCTGGGAAACGACAGCAACATGGCAGTGCCCAGCGCCAGCTTGAAGCTCTGGTCGGTGGTCAGGTGCAGGATCACCGGCAACGCGGTGAGCAGGGCGGCGAACAGCGTCAGCGTGTGCAGCGCCAGGAACGCCCAGCGCCGGGGCGCCAGCCATTTGTAGTACAGCGGATCGGTGATCGAAATCAGCGCCGCGATGGTCAGCAGCCCGGTGAAAAGCAGCTGGCTGCTGTTCCAGGTGGTGGTGATAAAAAAGAACGGCAGGACGAAAAACAGGCTTTCCTGGTGAATCATCTGCGTGGCATAGCGCAACAGCGGCTGGGGGATTTCCCGTTTGAAAATCCGCGTGAACAGCCGGGTCATGCTGTTCTCCACCATCAGCCAGAGCCAACTCACCAGCATCATGATGGCAATCCAGGTCGCCAGGCCCTGCTGGCGGTCCACCAGCATGAAACTGCCGACCCCGGAGATGAAACCGCCGAGCGCAATGACCCCTGGATAGCGCTTCATCAATTCAAGGATGCGCTGGAGATAGACCGTCAGGTTTTGCATTCAGTGGTTTCACAGTAAGTCGTAGGAAATATCCCTGACAGAGTATCGCCAGGACGATGACAAGGCGAGGAGCGCGACGCCTACCGTGGCTATCTTTTGTGGCGAGGGAGCTTGCTCCCGCTGGCCTGCGAAGCAGGCCCCTGCATTTCTTCAGACAGACCGCATTGCCCGGGGTTGCGACTGCTGCGCAGCCGAGCGGGAGCAAGCTCCCTCGCCACGGGATTTGAGTGCTCCTGAGCGAGGGTCATCGCGAGCAAGCTCGCTCAATCAGACGTCGGTCGCGCCCTGCGACTCCATCGCCACCCAATCCCCACCAGCAGCAACCCCAGCAAACCAGCCAGCCCCCAGACAAGCTCATCATCACTGAGCAACGGCTTCTCGATGCGCAAATACCCCGGGTCCTTGAGCAGTTCGCGCAGGGCCGCGTTGGCCTGTTCCAGGCTCACCCCCTGCAGGCGGACCGCCGGGTTGGCGAAGCGGCCGTCTTCATAGTCACCCAGGGCGCTCCAGTAGTAATCGGCCAGTGCGCTGTTGCCTTGAACCGCCCAGGACTGATGGGCGATGGCCGCGCGTTTGATGCGCACGAAACTGGCCGGGTCCAGGCCATCCTTGAGCAAGGTCTTGCGCAGCTCTTCGAGGGCTTGTTCGGCTTCGGGCAGGTCCTCGCGGGACAGGTCGGCGTTCAGGCTGAAGAAGCCAACGCCGCCGAACACTTCGCGCTCGGTCCACGGCCCGTAGGACAGGCTGCGGTCCAGGCGCAATTGGCGGTAGAGCGCCCAATCCAGGTAATCCTTGAGCAGGTCGAACGTCTCGTCATGTTGCTCGTCCAGCACCGGCTCGGGGAACAGCCAATGCAGCTTGGCGCTGTCGCCGACCAGGCCACGGATCAGATTGCGCTTGGTGACCGCCTTGTAGCGGATCTGCGGCAGCGCCTCGTGGACACTGGGCTCCACCGGTTCGAGCTCGCCAAAGGCGCGTTCCAGGTAGGCCGGCAGCAGTCGGTCGAGATCGCCGACCATGATCAGCGTCATGTTGTTCGGCGCATACCAGTCCTTTCGCACTTGTTCGAGGCGGGCGAGGGTATGGCGCTGGACCTCGGGCCGTTCCGCGCAGCGCAGGCCCAACTCAACCGCCAACTGATTGCTGGCCTTGTGGCCCAGGTCTTGGCGATCGAGCCAGCGTTGCAAGTGGGTGTAGTGGCCGCCGTCTTCGCGCTCCACCACCCGCTTGGCCGCTTCCAGGGCTTTTTCATCGATGCGGGTGCGGGTCAACAGCGCCAGCAGCAGGTCCAGGACCTTACGTTGATTGCGTGCCGGGGCCTCGATGACGAACGTGGTGTCGGCGTTGCTGGTGAACGCGTTCCACTCGCCACCCAAGGCTTGCATGCGCTCTTCCAGGCCGCCTTCGCCGCTTTCGTCGACGCCGCTGAACAGCAGGTGTTCGAGCAGGTGCGGCAGTTCCTTGTCGGCGCAACTGAAGTCGTCCAGGCCCACGCCCACCACCAGCCGGATCGCCACGTGCCCGCGCTCGGTGCCGGGCTTGAGCAGCAGTTGCAGGCCGTTGGGCAGCATGTAGCCTTCGACCTGGAACCGGTCCAGGGCGACCACGGGCAGTGAACCGAGCAAAAGAACGGCGAGCAACAGACAACGCATAAAGGCTTCCTGGCGGCTGGGTGGAGGTCCATGGTGTCGGGCAGGCCGTCAACGGCGGAGTGTCGCCCGGAGTCGGCTCGCTCCCCCTATCGAATCTATGCGGTGTTCATGACAACGGGAGCAGGCGGGCCGGTGAACGGTTTCAGGCCCGAGCCATTGTTTTTGACTGACGTTTTTCACTGACATTGTTACTGACTGATCAATGCGCCAGTCGTTCACGGCGAATGGGTAATGTCGGAAATTTCATCGGCCGCCAGCGCGCCGATCTCGGACGTCTCCAGCACCACGTAGGCACTGCCGCAAAACAGCGAATTGAGGCGTCGCATGTCAGCGATCAGCTCCAGGTGCAGGGAACTGGTCTCCATGCTTTGTACGACTTTGCGTTGCAAACGGCTGACATGGGCGTGGGCCATGCGCCGCTCCTGCGCTCGAAAGCGACGTTTCTCACGCAGCAACTGCCGGGCGCTTTCCCGGTCGGCGCTGAGGAATACCGACAGGCCCAATCGCAGGTTGGCGATCAAGTGGCTGTGCAGCCCCGCCAATTCCTCCAGGCCGACCTCGGAAAAGGAACGACGTTGCGAGGTTTTCTGCTGCTGGACCTTGCGCAACATGCGCTCGATGAGGTCGCTGGCCAGCTTGAGGTTGATCGCCAGTTCGATGATCTCCGCCCAGCGGCGGCTGTCCTGTTCGCTGAGGTCCTCACGGGGCATTTGCGCCATGTACAACTTGATGGCACTGCACAGCGCTTCGACGTCATCGCTCATGCGCCGGACGTCCTGGGTCACCGCCGTTTGCGCTCCGCGCAGCACGTCCAGCATGGCTTCGAGCATGTTTTCGATCAGGTCGCCGATGCGCAAGGTTTCCCGGGCCGCGTTCGCCAGGGCCAGGCTCGGGGTGGCGAGGGCGGTGGCGTCCAGGTGGCGGGGCTTGGCCGTGCCGTTGGTCTCGGGCCGCTCCGGCAGCAGCCAGGCACAAAGCCTGGCCATCGGGCCGACGCTGGGCAGCAACACCAGGCACCGCACGGCGTTGTAGAGCAGATGGAAGCCGATCACGGTTTCCTGGGGGCTGAAATCCAGGCTATCGAGCCAGCCCACCAGCGGATCGAGCACCGGAATGATCAACACCAGCCCGATCAGCTTGTACAGCAGGCTGCCCAGCGCCACCTGGCGTCCGGCGGTGTTCTGCATGCTGGTGCTGAGGAACGCCAGGATGCCGCTGCCGATGTTGGCGCCGATCACCAGGCCGATGGCCACCGGCAGGCTGATCACCGCGGCGCCGGCCAGTGTTGCGGTGAGCAGCACGGCCGCGAGGCTGGAATAGGAGACCATCGCGAACAGCGCGCCGACCAGCGCATCGAGCAGGATGTCGCCGGTCAGTGAGGCGAAGATCACTTTCACGCCTTGGGCGTGGGTGATGGGCGCGGCGGCTTCGACGATTAACTGCAAGGCGAGGATGATCAGGCCCAGGCCGATGCTGACCCGGCCCATTTGCCCGACGCGCGTCTGTTTGCGCGAGAGGAAAAAAATCACCCCGAGGAAAATCAGCAGCGGCGACAGCCACGACAGGTCGAGGGTCAGCACCCGTGCCATCAACGCGGTGCCGACATCGGCGCCGAGCATGGTCGCCAGGGCCGGGGTCAGCGCCATCAAGCCCTGGCCGACGAACGAGGTAACGAGCATGGCCGTGGCGTTGCTGCTCTGGACCATGGCCGTGACCATGATGCCGGCGATGAACGCCAGCCAGCGCCGGGACATGTTCTGGCTGATGACGTGGCGCAGGTTCGAGCCGTAGACCCGCAGGATGCCGGTACGCACGATATGCGTGCCCCAGATCAGCAGGGCCACGGCGGAGAGCAAATTGAGCAGGGTCAGCATGAGAGGCCCCCTGTTAGCGTCCCAAAGGAACAAATGGGTGATGCCACATTCTTCGTTCTTGTACTTAAGCTGTAGTTGGCGAACGGTACGGGCGCCAGCATTGCACAGCTAAAGAATCGATTGAAACAAAACTGTCATGAAAACAGGTCGTCCAGAACGACAAAGATCCTGTGGGAGCGGGCTTGCTCGCGAAAGCGGTAGGTCAGTCGCATCGGTGCTATCTGATCCACCGCCTTCGCGAGCAAGCCCGCTCCCACAGGGGTATGCATTCCAGCTTAATGACCTGGCCGCTTTCCCGCAGGCATGAAAAAGGGGCTCCAAGAGCCCCTTTCATTCACTGCCCTATACCTTACTGACCCGGCATGTCCTTGCGCAGTTTCACCGGATCCTGTTGCTTGCGCTTGCGCGCCATCGCGGTGCGCATCTTGATGTTGACTGCTTCCACCGCCAGGGAGAACGCCATGGCGAAGTAGACGTAGCCTTTTGGCACGTGCACGTCGAACGACTCGGCAATCAGCACGGTACCGACCACCAGGAGGAACGACAGCGCCAGCATCTTCAGCGACGGGTGCTTGTCGATGAACGTGCTGATGGTGCCCGAGGCCAGCATCATCACCAGTACGGCGACGATGATTGCCGCGACCATGACCGGCACATGGGAAACCATGCCGACCGCGGTGATGACCGAATCCAGGGAGAACACGATGTCGATGATCGCGATCTGGATGATGGTGTAGATGAAGTTGCCGCCCTTGCCCGAAGGCGCGTCGCTGCTTTCATCTTCGCCTTCCAGCGCGTGGTACATCTCCTGGGAGCTTTTCCACAGCAGGAACAGGCCGCCGAAGAACAGGATCAGGTCACGACCGGAGATGCCCTGGCCGAACACTTCGAACAAATCGGCCGTCAGGCGCATGACCCAGGTGATGGACAGCAGCAACAGGATCCGCGTGATCATGGCCAGTGCCAGACCGAAAATCCGGGTGCGCGCCTGCATGTGCTTGGGCATGCGGCTGACCAGGATCGAGATCATGATGATGTTATCGATGCCCAGGACGATTTCCAGGGCGGTCAGGGTAAAGAAGGCAACCCAGATTTCCGGGTTGGTCAGCCATTCCATGTGAGTTCCTTTGAGCGAGTGTTAGGCCGCGCCGCGCCTTCGGTTACCCGAGAGGGGCGACGCAGCGGGCGTTGCTTTTATAGAGTGCTGAACAGCGGAAAAATCCCCATCAGCAAGGCGGCGAACATTATGCACAGGCAAACCAGTACTGCCCACTTCAAGGTGAAGCGTTGGTGATCGCCGAACTCGATTCCCGCCAGGGCCACCAGCAGATAAGTCGACGGAACCAGCGGACTCAGCAGATGCACGGGCTGGCCGACGATGGAGGCACGGGCCATTTCTACGGCGGTGATGCCGTAATGACTGGCGGCTTCGGCCAAAACCGGTAACACCCCGTAATAAAATGCATCGTTGGACATGAAGAACGTGAACGGCATGCTCACCAGTGCGGTGATGACCGCCAGGTAAGGACCGAGGAATTCCGGAATCACCGCCAGCAGGCTCTTGGACATGGCGTCGACCATGCCGGTGCCGGACAGGATGCCGGTGAAAATCCCTGCCGCAAAAATCAGCCCGACCACCGCCAGTACACTACCGGCGTGCGCCGCGACGCGGTCTTTCTGCTGTTGCAGGCACGGGTAGTTGACGATCATCGCGATGCTGAAGGCCACCATGAACAGCACCGGCAATGGCAACAGGCCAGCGATCAGGGTGCACATCAGGGCCAGGGTCAGCGCGCCGTTGAACCAGATCAGCTTCGGACGGCGGGCGTCCGGGAACTGGGACACGCTGATTTCGCTGTGGTCGATCTCATCGCCCGCCAGGTGCAATTCACCCAGGCGCGCACGTTCGCGCTTGCCGTACATGTAGGAAATCGCCAGGATCGCCACGACACCGGCCAGCATCGCCGGGATCATCGGCACGAAGATGTCGGACGGGTCCACATGCAGCGCACTGGCTGCCCGGGCGGTTGGGCCGCCCCACGGGGTCATGTTCATCACGCCGCCGGCGAGGATGATCAGGCCAGCCATGATGCGCGGGCTCATGCCGATGCGGCTGTAGAGCGGCAGCATCGCGGCCACGCAGATCATGTAAGTGGTCGCGCCGTCACCATCAAGGGAAACGACGAGCGCCAGAACGGCGGTACCGACCGAAACTTTCAACGGGTCGCCCTTGACCAGCTTGAGGATCTTGCGCACGGCCGGGTCGAACAGGCCGGAGTCGATCATCAGGGCAAAATACAGAATCGCGAACATCAGCATCACCCCGGTCGGGGCGAGCTTGGTGATGCCTTCGAGCATCATCGGGCCGATTTTCGGCGCGAAGCCACCGAACAGGGCGAACAGGATCGGGATGATGATCAGGGCGATCAGCGCGGACAGGCGCTTGGTCATGATCAGGAACATGAACGTGATGACCATGGCGAAGCCAAGGAAAGTCAGCATGGGAAATACTCCAGGCGTGGCGCGGCTATGGAAGGCGAACCGGACAGGTCAGCGCAGGATGCAAAGCACGGGGCGGACGGATGGAGTGGGTGCAGCGGGACGGGTAGCAGCGGACATCAGAATCACCATTGTTGTTGTTAAAAAGGCCGAACGAGCATCAGAAAGACTCGTTGTAGGCCACCGGTCTGTTGCCGGTAGGTGAGGCGATCCTAATCGCGCAAGCTTTCAGCAGCCTTTCGCAAGCCGAGCGTATGACCAAACGCACGAAGTTACTTTGTGGCGAGGGGATTTATCCCCGCTGGACTGCGCAGCAGGCCCAATAAAGGCAGAACGCATTTCTCCTGAAAATTGCGCGATGACAGATTTAGGGGCCGCTTCGCGCCCCAGCGGGGATAAATCCCCTCGCCACAAAAGCAGTCAGGTTTTTGCTTTGAAGGCTGAAAGATTCAACGGCCGCACCGCGCCCATCCAGATCGCATGGTCGGTGTGATCGGCCAGGTCATCGCCGGTCTCCGGGTGCAGGAAAATCACCAGCCCCTTGCGATTCAGGGCCAGCCACGGCAGGACCACGCCGATGTACTGCGGATCGAAGGCCAGCTGACAACTCCAGTCCGGATGCGGGCCGACCGGGCGTTGATGGACGCGGCCCATTTTCAGCGGGAACAACTGCGCCGCTTCCTCACACAGCGCCCGCGCCTGGTCGAGGGTATTGGCGTCGTAATACACGTGGGCGTGGTAGCCCTTGATCCGCTGCATCTGTTTCTCCTTGAAAAGAGGCCGAACCCTCGCCGTTTGCCGCGGGTCAGAGCCTTTACAGGCGGGACAACGAGGAAAACAGCCATGAAAAACGCCGAAACCCCGGTCATCAAAGTGGTGCTCTATGGTGCCATGAGCAGCCTCGGCAGTGCGTTGATGGCTGAACTGCTACGGCGCCAGCATGAGGTCATCGCCATTCTCGATGACCTCACCGCCCTGGCCCCACGCCCGGGCCTGCGGACCAAGACCGGCGATCTGTTCGACCCGGAGCGGGTCAAGCAAAGTGTCGCCGGCGCCAGCGCCGTGGTGTGCCTGTTGAACGCGCCAGGGTTGCCGATGAACAGCGAACAGGTGGAGCGCACCTTGGTTCCCGGCCCGGTGGAGCAGGTCTTGGCGGTGGATGCCCTGATCGCCGGCATGCAGGCGGTGAACATTACACGGCTGTTCCTGGTGGGCGATTTTGCGCTGCTGGACGAAGAACAGGCCGACGATGATTTGCAGCGCCACGCCGCCGAAGAAATGCTCGACGCCCTGAAGAGCAGTGCCTTGCAGTGGACCTTGATCAACGCGCCCTACGCCGCGCCTGGCCTGGGCATCGAACATTTCAGCCAGGTCAGCACCAGCCTGGAACCTGGCCTGGCCGAAACCTTGGAGCGGCTCAACCGCGTGGCGGTCGGCATCGCCGACGAGCTGCGCCTGAACCTGCACGTGGGCGAGCACGTCAGCTTCGTGCCCGCCAATTAGAGATGGACATCCCGTGGCGAGGGAGCTTGCTCCCGCTGGGCCGCGTAGCGGCCCCAAAAAGACGGCCACGTACTCAAACAGCAATCGACGGCAACGGCAATCCCGTGAGCGACTCGGCGCTGTTAGCCTGTTCTTCCATCAGCCAATCAACGAATTGCCGGATCAACACACCGCGCCGTTTACGCTGGGGCAAAACCACGTAATACCCCAGCCGCGACAGCACCGTTTCCGCGATCGGACGACACAACAGGCCCTGGGCCAATAAGTTATCCACAAGGTGACGCCAGCCAATCGCGACGCCTTGGCCGCCAATCGCCGCCTGGATGAGCAGCGTGTAGTTGTCGAAGCGCAACTGCCCGGGCGCCGGCGGCGAGGTGATGCCCAATTCGCGGAATACACCACTCCAGTCGAACCAGCTGTTGCTGTTGCTCGCGCGCAAATGCAGCAACGGAAATTCCGCCAAGGCCTGGGCGGGCAAGGGCAGGGGACGCTCCTTGAGCAGCAGCGGGCTGCACACCGGAAAGACTTCTTCGCTGAACAGCCAGCGACTTTCGCCCTGTTTGAAGCGACCGTCGCCGAACAGCACGGCAACGTCGATATCGGTGCGGAGCATGTTGTGATTGCGTTCACTGGTCACCAGGCTCACGTCTACCTGCGGGTTGGCGGCGTGAAAGCGATGCAGGCGCGGCATCAGCCAATAGGCGGCGAAGGCGAAGTCCGTGGCGACTTGCAGCACCTCGTGCTGATGCTGGGCAGTGATGGCGCTGAGCCCGGCATCGATGCTCTGCAAACCGGCCTGCACCTGCTCGAACAGGATCGTCCCGGCCTCGGTCAGTTCGATGCCACGGTAGATGCGATCAAACAACCGCGTACCCAGTTGCTCTTCCAGGCGCTTGATCTGTTGGCTGATGGCCGGTTGCGTGGTGCCCAGCTCAATCGCCGCGGCCGTAAAGCTTTGCTGGCGGGCCGCGGCTTCAAAGGCTCGGAACAGTTCCAGGGACAGGTTACCCAGGGCGTCATACATAAGCTGTGCTTATCCTAGTCATTATCCTGCATGGGCTTTACCCCAAAACCCGGGGGCTACATGCTCAATCGCAGCAATGTCGCATAACTGCCTACTATGGAATGCCGCGAATACATGAAGCGCAAGAACATTCTTTTCATCATGGCCGATCAAATGGCCGCGCCAATGTTGCCGATCTACGGTCCTTCACCGATCAAGCTGCCGAACCTGTCGCGCCTCGCCTCTGAGGGCGTGGTGTTCGACGCCGCCTATTGCAACAGCCCACTGTGCGCGCCGTCGCGGTTTACCCTGGTGAGCGGCCAGTTGCCGAGCAAGATCGGCGCATACGACAACGCGGCGGACTTTCCCGCAGATGTGCCGACCTACGCCCATTACCTGCGCCGCCTCGGCTACCGCACGGCGTTATCCGGCAAGATGCACTTTTGTGGCCCCGACCAACTGCACGGCTACGAAGAGCGCCTGACCAGCGACATCTACCCGGCCGACTACGGTTGGGCGGTGAACTGGGACGAGCCGGACGTGCGGCCCAGTTGGTACCACAACATGTCGTCGGTGTTGCAGGCCGGGCCTTGCGTGCGCACCAACCAATTGGATTTCGATGAAGAAGTGGTGTTCAAGGCCCAGCAGTACCTGTTCGACCACATCCGCGAGGACGGTGACCAGCCGTTCTGCCTGACCGTGTCGATGACCCACCCACACGACCCGTACACAATTCCCAAGGCTTTCTGGGATTTGTATGACGACAACGACATCCCATTGCCCCAGACCCCGGCGCAAACGGACCTCGATCCACATTCCCAGCGGTTGCTGAAAGTCTACGACTTGTGGGACAAGCCGCTGCCTGTGGATAAGATTCGCGATGCCCGTCGCGCCTATTTCGGTGCGTGCAGCTACATTGACAGCAACGTCGGCAAGCTGCTGCAAACCCTGGAGGACACCGGTCTGCTGGACGATACGATTATCGTGTTCTCCGGCGATCACGGGGACATGCTCGGCGAAAAGGGCCTCTGGTACAAAATGCACTGGTTCGAAATGGCCGCTCGCGTACCGCTGCTGATCAGCGCACCGGGGCAGTTCGCCAGCGGCCGGGTGGGCGCGGCCGTGTCCACCGCCGACTTGCTGCCGACCCTGGTGGAACTGGCCGGCGGCACGCTGGAACCGGGCTTGCCGCTGGATGGCCGTTCGCTGGTGCCGCACCTGCAAGGGCAGGGCGGCCATGATGAAGTCTTCGGTGAATACATGGCCGAAGGCACCATCAGCCCGTTGATGATGATCCGTCGTGGCCCGTGGAAATTCATCTACAGCGAAGATGACCCGTGCCTGCTGTTCGACGTTCGCAATGATCCCAAGGAACTGGAAGATCTCAGCCAATCTGCGGAGCATCAAACCCTATTCGCCGATTTTCTCACCGAAGCCCGCGCCAAGTGGGATATCCCGGCGATTCACCAACAGGTACTCGCCAGTCAACGCCGCCGCCGTTTCGTCGCCCAGGCGCTGACCCTGGGCAAACTCAAGAGCTGGGATCACCAGCCGCTGGTGGACGCCAGCCAGCAGTACATGCGCAACCACATCGACCTCGACGATCTGGAGCGCAAGGCCCGTTATCCACAACCCTGCCAAAACCAATAACGTAAGGGGCAAAGCCATGCAAAAGTTATCCACAGTACTGACCGCTGGGCTGTTGGCATTGAGCAGTGTTTCGGCCTGGGCCGAGCAGAGCTGCGAAACGGTGAAGATGGCCGATCCGGGCTGGAGCGACATTGCCGCCACCAACGCCATCACCGGTTTCCTGCTGGACGGGATGGGCTACAAGGCCAAGGTTGACACCCTCGCCGTGCCGATCACCTTCGGTGGCCTCAAGGACGGCCAGGTGGATGTGTTCCTGGGTAACTGGATGCCGGCGCAGCAGGGCTTCTATGACAAATTCGTGGCCAATGGCGACGTCACGCAACTGGCCAAGAACCTGGACGGCACCGAGTTCACCCTGGCGGTCCCGGATTACGTCTGGGATGCGGGTGTGCATAACTTTGCCGACCTGAACAAATTCGCCGACAAGTTCGACAAGAAAATCTACGGCATCGGTTCCGGCGCCCCGGCCAACCTCTCGCTGAAAGAAATCATCAAGACCAACGACTTCGGCATGGGTGAGTGGAAACTGGTGGAGTCCAGCGAGCAGGCGATGTTGGCGGAAGTCTCCCGGGCGGTGAAAAAACAAAAGTTCGTGACCTTCCTCGGCTGGACCCCGCACCCCATGAACGTGCAATTGAAAATGCACTACCTCAAGGGCGGCGAGAAATACTTCGGCGACACCGGCGCCGTCTATACGCTGACGCGCAAAGGTTATGCACAGGCCTGCCCGAACGTGGGCAAGCTGCTGACCAACCTGAGCTTCACCCAGGAAATGGAAAACAGCATCATGGCCGAGGTGGTCAACAACAAGGTCAGCAACGCCGAGGCGGCCAAGGCCTGGATCAAGGCCAACCCGGCGGTGCTGGATAAATGGCTGGACGGTGTGAAGACCCTGGATGGCAAGGACGCGTTGGCGGCGGTGAAGGCCAAGCTCTGACAATCATGCTGGCTCCGCGTGCTTTCCCAGCGTGACGCGGAGCCATTGTGGCGAGGGGATTTATCCCCGCTGGGTTGCGAAGCAACCCTAATGTGTCGACTCGGTGTGTCAGGCCAACTGCGTTCAGCCTTTTTGGGGTCGCTTCGCAACCCAGCGGGGATAAATCCCCTCGCCACAGGGAGAACAGTGCCTTGTCCTGATACCCTTGCTTGCAAACCCCATCCTTGAGGCCCCATGGCAATCCCCACGCGCCATTCACTCTTTCCCTTCCTGAGCTGGCTGCCCCGGCAGACCCGGGCCAGTGTCGGCCGTGACCTGATCGTCGGCCTCAGCGGCGCGATTCTCGCGTTGCCGCAGTCCATTGCCTACGCCCTGATTGCCGGCCTGCCCCCCGAGTACGGCTTGTACGCGGCGATCGTGCCGGTGCTGATCGCCTGCCTGTGGGGTTCGTCGTGGCACCTGATCTGCGGGCCAACGGCGGCGATTTCCATCGTCCTGTACGCCACCGTCAGTCCCCTGGCTGTGCCCGCATCCCAGGACTACATCACCTTGATCCTGCTGCTGACGGTGCTGGCGGGTATCTTCCAATGGTTGCTGGGTTTGCTGCGTTTCGGGGCGCTGGTGAATTTCGTCTCCCACTCGGTGGTGCTGGGTTTCACCTTGGGCGCGGCGGTAGTCATTGCCTTGGGGCAGTTGCCGAACCTGCTGGGCCTCGACCTGCCGAACGAAGCCACGGCGTTGAGGGGCCTGCTGATGCTGGTCGACCACATTGGGGCTGTGGATAAGCCATCGCTGCTGCTGGGATTGGGCACTTTGATTCTGGGTGTCCTGCTCAAGCGCTTGCTGCCGCGCTGGCCGAGCCTGTTGATAACTTTAGTCATCAGCAGCCTGGTGGTCTGGTTGTGGCCGGCGATGTTCGGGCATGTGGCGCTGGTCAGTGCTTTCGCCGGGCGCCTGCCGCCGCTCACTTTGCTGCCGCTGGACCTGGAGCTGATCCTGCGTCTGCTGCCCGGTGCCGTCGCGGTGGGCATGCTCGGGTTGGTCACCAGCTTGTCTATCGCTCGTTCATTGTCGGTACGGTCCGGGCAATTGCTCGATGCGAATCAGGAGGTGAGGGCGCAGGGGCTTTCCAACATTGTCGGAGGATTTTTCTCCGGATCATTGTCAGCCGGTTCCTTCACCCGTTCCGGCCTCAGCTATGAAGCCGGAGCCTGTTCGCCCCTGGCCGGGGTGTTCTCGGCCTTGTGGGTGGCGTTGTTTGCGGTCGCCGGGGCGAAACTGATCGCGCACATCCCGATTCCCGCCATGGCTGGCAGCATTTTGCTGATCGCCTGGGGGCTGGTGGATCACCGGGGTATCCGCGCGTTGTACCGCGTGAGTCGCGCCGAATTCGTGGTGATGAGCCTGACCTGCCTGGCCACGTTGCTGCTGGAACTGCAAACCGCGATCTATGCCGGCGTGCTCGCTTCGTTGTTCTTTTACCTCAAGCGCACCTCGCAGCCGCGGGTACAGCATTTTCGCGAAGGGGAGGCGGAGATTTTGCGGGTCGGCGGCTCGATCTTTTTCGGCGCCAGCCATTACCTGCAAGTGCGCCTGCAACGGTTGCAGGCGCAGCGGGTGGTCATCGATGCCCAGCAGATCAACTTCATTGATTATTCCGGGGTGGAAATGCTCCATCAGGAAGCCCGGCGCCTGCGCGGCCAGGGGCGTAGCCTGACGTTGCGCATGGCCCGGCCGCAGGTGGTGGAGGAGTTGTTGAAGTTGGAAGGGGCACAGGCGTGCCCGATTCATTTCGAGGACTGAAGAGATTGCACTGAGCTTAAGGTTCACACACACCCGTGGCGAGGGGATTTATCCCCGCTGGGGCGCGCAGCGGCCCCGTTTTTGGGACTGCTTCGCAGTCCAGCGGGGATAAATCCCCTCGCCACAACAGCCTAAAGCCTACAGCGCCAACTGGCGGCGCAGTTCGGCCAGCACCGGCGCGGTGTCCGGGCGTACCCCGCGCCACAGGTAGAAGGCTTCGCCCGCCTGCTCGGCGAGCATGCCCAGGCCATCCATCGCCACCGCCGCCCCGTGCTCACGGGCCCAACGGCAGAATGAAGTCGGTTCCTTGCTGTACATCATGTCGTAGCAAACCGTCTTGCCGGGCTCGATCAAGCTGGCGGCAATCGGTGGCACATCCCCTGACAGGCTCGCGGAGGTGGCGTTGATGATCAGGTCCACCGGCTCTTGCAGCCAGTCGAAGCCACTGGCCGAAACCGGGCCCAGGTCGGCGAACAACTCGGCGAGCAATTCGGCTTTTTCCACCGTGCGATTGGCGATGATCACCGAGGCCGGCGCTTCGGCCAGCAGCGGTTCCAGGGCCCCGCGCACCGCGCCGCCGGCCCCCAGCAACAGGATGCGCTTGCCCTTGAGGCTGAAGCCGGCGTTGACGGTCAGGTCGCGGACCAAGCCGGCGCCGTCGGTGTTGTCACCCAACAGGCGACCGTCGGCCAGCTTGCTCAACGTATTGACCGCCCCGGCCCGTTGGGCCCGCTCGGTCAGGCTGTCGGCCAGGCGAAAGGCGTCCTCCTTGAACGGCACCGTGACGTTCGCCCCACGCCCCTCGCGGAAAAATGCCTGGGCGCACCCGGAAAAATCCTCCAGCGGTGCCAGCAGCGTGCTGTAGTCCAGGCGTTGCCCGGTCTGCTCGGCAAACAGGCGATGGATCAACGGCGACTTGCTGTGGCCGATCGGGTTACCCATTACAACGTAGCGGTCCATGGATAATCCCCGTTCAGGCCGTAGCCAGCCAATCGCGATCCTGCAGGAAATACTCGGTCAGCCGCGCTTCTTCGCTGCCCGGCTCGGCTTTCCAGTCGTAGCCCCAGCGCACTTGCGGCGGCAGGGACATCAGGATCGATTCGGTGCGCCCGCCCGATTGCAGCCCGAACAGGGTGCCGCGGTCGTAGACCAGGTTGAATTCCACGTAGCGCCCGCGGCGGTATTCCTGGAATTCCCGTTGCTGGGCGGTGAACGCATCGTGCTTGCGACGACGCACGATCGGCAGGTAGGCGTCGATGTAGGCGTCGCCGATGGCGCGCATGAAGGCGAAGCTGGTGTCGAAGTCCCACTCGTTCAGGTCATCGAAAAACAGGCCGCCGATGCCCCGGGGCTCGTTGCGATGCTTGAGGTGGAAATAGCTGTCGCACCAGGCCTTGTAGCGCGAATAGACGTCCGGGCCGAACGGTTCGCAGGCTTGCTGGGCGATGCGGTGCCAATGCACGCAATCCTCTTCCACGCCGTAATAAGGCGTCAGGTCGAAGCCACCACCAAACCACCAGACCGGCTCTTCGCCTTCCTTTTCGGCGATGAAAAAGCGCACGTTGGCGTGGGAAGTCGGCACGTGGGGGTTGTGCGGGTGGATCACCAGCGACACGCCCAGGGCTTCGAAGCCGCGACCGGCCAATTCAGGCCGATGGGCGCTGGCCGAAGGTGGGAGACCGCTGCCGAAGACGTGGGAAAAGTTGACGCCGCCCTTTTCGATCACCGTGCCGTTTTCGATCACCCGCGTGCGACCGCCACCGCCGGCAGGCCGGGTCCAGGCGTCTTCGACGAAGCGCGTGCCGCCGTCCTCGGTTTCCAGGGCGGCGCAGATACGGTCTTGCAGGTCGAGCAGGTAGGCTTTCACGGCCTCGGTGCGAGTGGACATGACATCACCTTGATCAGGGCTACGCTACGCGGCGTATAGCGGGCCGGTGGCAAATGGGCGCACAGGATACCACCGCACTTGCCCACGCCACAGTTGACGACGGTCAAGCTTAGGAGTCCGATAGCAGGCTTGGTAAAAAGTCCTGCGACAAGGAGAAAGTGAAGATGGCCAAACGTATCCAGTTCAGTTCCCACGGCGGTCCCGAAGTGCTCGAGTACGTCGATTACTCGCCTGCCGAGCCCGGCCCGCAGCAGGTGCGCGTCAGCAACAAGGCGATCGGCCTGAATTTCATCGACACCTATTACCGCAGCGGCCTGTATCCGCCACCGGCGTTGCCTTCTGGCCTGGGCGCCGAGGGCGCGGGCGTGGTCGAGGCGGTCGGCTCCGATGTTACGCGGTTCAAGGTCGGCGACCGGGTGGCGTACGGCAGCGGCCCGCTGGGGGCCTACAGCGATGTGCATGTGTTGCCCGAAGCCAACCTGGTGCACCTGCCCGAAGCCATCAGTTTCGAACAGGCCGCCGGGGTGATGCTCAAGGGCCTGACCGTGCAATACCTGTTGCGCCAGACCTATGAACTCAAGGGCGGCGAAACCATTTTGTTCCACGCCGCCGCCGGTGGTGTGGGGTCCTTGGCCTGCCAGTGGGCCAAGGCCTTGGGCGTGAAGCTGATCGGTACCGTCAGCTCGGCGGAAAAGGCCGCCATCGCCAAATCCCACGGCGCCTGGGAAGTCATCGACTACAGCAAGGAAAACGTCCCGCAGCGCGTGTTGGAATTGACTGACGGCAAGAAAGTCCCGGTGGTGTACGACGGCGTTGGCAAGGACACTTGGCTGACGTCGTTGGATTGCACGGCGCCCCGTGGCCTGGTGGTGAGCTTCGGCAACGCCTCCGGCGCGGTGGATGGCGTGAACCTGGGGATTCTCTCGGCCAAGGGCTCGCTGTACGTCACCCGCCCAACCCTGGCGACCTACGCCAACAACGCCGAAAACCTGCAGCGCATGGCGGATGAGTTGTTCGGGATGATCGCCAGCGGCAAGCTCACGGTGGATATCAACCAGCGTTATCCACTGGCGGAAGCGGCCAAGGCCCATACCGAGTTGTCGGCGCGGCGCACGACGGGGTCGACCGTTCTCCTGCCTTGAGATTGGGTACCCAAGGGTACATGCAGTACCTGTGGGAGCGGGCTTGCTCGCGAATTCGGTGGGTCAGCTTGCATCAATGTTGAATGTGCCGACGCCTTCGCGAGCAAGCCCGCTCCCACACTTGCTCTGTGGTGCTCATAAATACTGGGTACAACACAAAACCTTGTGAAGGCGAGTTCGATTTCCCTGGCCGCCGCAAATCCCCTGTGGGAGCGAGCCTGCTCGCGAATTCGGTGGGTCAGCTTGCATCAATGTTGAATGTGCCGACGCCTTCGCGAGCAAGCCCGCTCCCACACTTGCTCTGTGGTGC